>JBGPUQ010000142.1:0-3583 GCA_041491185.1 Nitrospiria bacterium
AAAGATTTTTCTCCCGCGATGTCGGTGCCCTTGCAGGTCAGAGGGACCGTGATCGGCGTGATCAACTTTCGCATCTCGGAAAAAGGGGAAAAGCGCAAGTTTACCGAGTATGATCTACGCATGGCCTCCCTCTTTGCCCAGCACGCGTCGGTCGCAATCGACAACAGCCGGCTGATGACCGCCCTGCGCCATGCGCAGGCGGCCCAGCGCCCGGGGGGCGAGCCCCGCCGCGACGTGTCCGTCGGTTAGGCCGAGTGGTTTCTGCGGTCAGGTGACCGCGTCTTCCCGCCGTTGACAGTTTCCTCCCAGTTGTGTACAAACTCCGATCGTCCCATGTCCAACGTCTCGGTAATTATTTTTGATCTGGGCAACGTGATCGTCCGGGTCTCCCATCGGGAGATCGCCCAGGCGCTGTCGGCCGGTTCGGCCGATCCGCGGTTTCACAACCCCGACCATGCACTGGCCGCGGCGTTCGACGACACCCGGGGATTGACGGTGGCCTACGAGGAGGGACGCCTTTCCACGGAGGCGTTCTACCGGACGGTGACCGCCGCGATGGGCCTGTCGATCACCGCTGAAGACTTTGCCCGTCGGTGGAATACCGGTTTTTGGGAAAACACCGACGTCTCGGCGTTGATTCACCGGCTGCACGGCCGCTACCGCCTGTTGTTGCTCTCCAATACGAACGAGCTGCACTACCGCCATCTGGAGCCGCAGTTGCCGGTGCTCTCGCTGATGGAGCGGAAGATTTTGTCCTACGAGGTGGGGATGCGCAAACCGTCCCGGGCCATCTATGACCGGGCGATTGCGATGGCCGGCGTGGCGCCGGAGCAGATCGTCTATATCGATGATGTGGCGGTCTACACGCACGCGGCGGCGCAGCTCGGCATTCAGGCGATTACCTTCCAGTCGGCCGAACAGCTGGAGCCGGCGTTGCGCGAACGGGGGGTCGTCCTCTGATTCGCAGGGTGTGACGGTTTACGAGCGCTGCAATTGTTTCAACGTCTGATGAATTTCGAGGGCATGATCGGTTGGTTTGACATCGGGAAAGAGTTTCCGGATGATCCCGTTCGGATCGATGATAACCGTGCTCCGGCTGGCCACCGTCACTCCCAGATAACTGGTTAGCGTGCCGTAGAGCCGGCAGACCGTTCGATCATGGTCGGCCAGGATGGGGAAGGTGAGTTTGAACTTATCGGAAAACTCCTTGTGAGAGGCCACCGAATCGATGCTGACTCCCAACACGGCGGCGTTGAGTTGCCGGATGGCGACCAGGTTATCGCGGAAGGAACAGGCCTCTTTCGTGCAGCCGGGTGTGTCGTCCTTGGGATAAAAATAGAGCACGACCCACTGGCCGCGCAGCGAGGAGAGCGTGACCGGCTGGCCGGATTGATCCAATAAGGTGAACTCGGGCGCCGGTTGCCCCTCCCGCACGATGAACTGCGCCGGCCCGGCAAAGGCGCGGATCGCGCCGATGACGATTCCCCCAACCAGCGCGACCCCCAACAGCAGCACGGCCAATTTCATCGGACCCTCCATCACGCCAAGCAGACCCGGCATATCACAACACGCGCGGTCATGCCAGCCCGCTCACATGCTTGCCAGTTTGACCGAAATGAAAATGATCGCCAGGCTGAGCAGCAAAATCGACAGCCCCAGCCACGGAGAGGGCGGCTTGGCCGATGATGCCAGGGTGCCGCGAACGGCCGGCTGCGTGCGATTCCGCCCCTGGGGACCAACCACGAAGTCATGGATGGCGGTCAGAGCGACGAGGATCAATACCAAGAGCAACTTGATCATCAGCACCCCGCCATAGGCCGATTCGAGCCGCGGGGAACCGCCTTCGTAGAGCAGATTAAAAAAACCGGTGATGAGTAATGCGATTACGCTGAGCCACCGGATGGTGCGGAATCGCCGCTCCACCAGCGCGGTGAAAGCGGCGCTGTCCGGAAGGCGTCCCATGACCAGCGATGCCGGTCGATAGGCGACAAAGTAGAAGATCGTTCCACCGATAAAGGCGATCGCCGCCGTCAAATGAATCCACATGATGACGAGATGGATCATGGCCGCTCCGTGTTGGAACGAGAGATAACCGGTTGCCGCGATCGACGCATGCTGGACGTTGTTTTGACAGAATGAGGCGTCCGTTGTCAAATGGGATCATCCATTGCTTGTGCTCGTCCGATTTCTTCCCGTACAATAGCGCGCGTGAACAATATGACCGCTGCCCTCACGGCGCTGGTCTCCCAGTATGGGCTGGTCGCCGTCTTTGCCGGCGCGTTCTTGGAGGGCGAAGGCATCCTGATCGTCGCCGGGATCCTGGCGGGCCAGGGACTGCTCCATCCCGTGAGTGTCTGGGTGGCGGCCTCGCTGGGCGCCTGGCTCGGCCACCTCTTTTGGTTTCTGGTGGGGCGGATGGTGGGGCGGCAGCACCTGCTCGACCGATTGACCTGGATCGGCGACCCGCTTGACCGCGCGGATCGGGTGATCCAGCGCCATCCCGGCGCGGCGGTCTTTCTCCTGCAATATCTCTATGGGACGCGTATCATCGGCGCCATGGCGTTCGGTCTGACGCACCTCTCGCTTGGACGGTTCTTGTGGTATGAGGCGCTCAACTGTTCGATCTGGGCCGCCCTGGTGGAGTCGCTGGGCTATTTTCTGGGAGAGACCGGAAGCCGCATCTTTCATGGTTGGGGCAAGTGGCTCTGGCTGGCGCTGAGTCTGGCGCTGGTGGTGTGGCTGTTGCACTCCCTCACCTCCCATCGCCTCGGGAAGGAGAAGCGCTCTTGATTTTCATCGGCGGCGAGCCTTAGACTGCTGGGTATCCGTCACTCGTTGAGAACGGAGCAGGGAGCGCACGATGCCGAACGAACGACCACTGCCGGATTCCGCCGCCGCGCTGGCCTATTTCCAGCAGAAACTCGCTTTTACGATCGGCCCGGTCGGGCTGAACCGCTGGATCAAGGAGAGCACCGATCTCCACGTGGTCGACGTGCGGGATGCGGAGGACTATCGGAAAGGTCACATCCCGGGCTCGGTGAATCTGCCCAAAGATCGCTGGACGACCAATGCCGGACTCGCGCGCGGCAAGACGAATGTTTTTTATTGCTATTCGATGACCTGCCCACTGGCGGCGGAGGCGGCGGCCCATTTTGCCAAGAAAGGTTTTCCGGTGATGGAATTGATTGGTGGGTTCGATGAATGGGATGGGCACGGTTTTGAGAGTGAGAAATAGGTGATCGGTGTGAGCGCGGAGTAGATCCATGATCGATGGGATATTTCCGGAAGGCCCGGCGCCGATTCGGCGGTTGCATGCCCGGCCGAAAAAATATCTTGAAGAGTGGCTCGATGTCCCGGCTCATCTGCACCAAATCGCCTTCCGGATGAAAGATCCGCCCACGGATCGCCCGCAGAGCCGGAACGAATTCCTTCGCGTCCTGCGAGCGCTGAACATGTCCGAGGCGAATTGCGCGGTGGCCGACAAGTTCGGTTACGGCGCGCGGGTCGAAGAAAACGGCGACCGCCTGATCATCGTGTGGGAAGCGCATACGGAATATTTTAACTATCAGCTCTGGCATCTCCC
>JBGPUQ010000143.1:0-3575 GCA_041491185.1 Nitrospiria bacterium
CCGTAAAAACTTGTCCAGGATATGCACGCGGCCGCCGGGCTTGACGACGCGCGACACCTCGGCCAGCGCCGCGCTCGGACGGGGCACCACCGCCAGAATCAGATGCATCACGACGCGATCGAAGACACCGTCTCGATAGGGGAGCGCCATCGCGTCGCCGACCTGAAACACCACCGTCATGTCACAATCACGAGCCCGTTGTGTGGCCCGCGTGAGCATCGCCGGCGTCAGATCCAACCCGATGTAATGTGCGCCGGTCGGAAGAAATGGCAGATCCAGTCCGGTCCCGATCCCCACCAATAGGATCCGTTGACCGGTGACATCGCCGAGCGCGGCGAGACTGTTCTTCCGGCTTCCGTCGAATCGTCCGCTGACCAACGGATCATAGAGCGGCGCCCAGAGCGTATAGGCCCAGTCGAGTCGGATGGACGGCTCCTCTCCTGCGACGTCAGAGTGGCCCGACGGCTCTCCGACACTCGTCAACCACATCCCTGGGAATCAGCCACAACGCGGTGACGACCAGGAGCGGCACAATGATCAGATCATCCAGATAACCGGCCACGGGAATCACATCGGGGATGAGATCGACGGGTGAGAGCGCATAGGCCACAGCCAGCCCCAGCAGGAGCTTGGCCACTCTCGGCGTGCGATGATGCAAGAGGACCAGTCGGTAGACCTTCAACTCGCGCCTGAATCCCCGCCCGATGGCTTTCAATCGGTCAAACATAGTGTGTTCTAACACGATTCCAGCCCGACGGCAAGCGGGGCACCTCGCATTGACGGGGCGGTTGATCGTCTGCTACGATACGTCCAGCGGCGGCCCTTCTTCGCGAAGGGCCGTTTGTCTGTGAAACCCCACGGTAGAACCCGTGGCGCAAATCAAAGAATAAAAAAACAATGCTGGCGATCCAGGACATTTCCAAAACCTTCGGCGGTCGGGTGCTCTTTGACCAGGCATCGATGCGGATCGGTCTGCACGATCGGGTCGCGCTGGTCGGCCCCAACGGCGCCGGAAAAACCACGCTCTTCGAAATCATCGCCGGCCATCTCTCGCCCGACAACGGCGCCATCAGCCGGAACAAAAGCGCAGTCATCGGCTATCTGGCCCAGGAGCTGCCATCGGAATCGGCCGGGACGATCCTCTCGGCGGTGATGGGCGGCCAGACCGATCTGGCCTCGCTGGAGCACCGGCTCACCTTGCTGCAGGACGAAATCTCAACGGCCTCGCCCGACGAGGCGCAACCGCTGCTCGACGAATATGGCGAGCTGCAGCACCGGTTCGAACAACTCGGCGGCTATTCGCGCGAAGCGCGGGCCAAGGAGATTCTCTTCGGCCTGGGATTCAAGACGCCCGACCTGGCCCGATCGACAATCGAGCTCTCCGGCGGCTGGCGCATGCGCGTGGCGCTGGCCCAGCTCCTGCTGCAACAACCCGATCTCCTGTTGCTCGACGAACCGACCAACCATCTCGACCTGGCATCGGTGATCTGGCTGGAGGAGTTTCTCCACAATTACGAAGGGGCCATTCTGCTCATCTCGCACGACCGCCACTTCATGAACCGGCTGGTCAATCGCGTGGTCGAGATCGACCGGCGGCAGTTGATCGCCTATACCGGCAATTATGACGCCTACGTCGAGGCCAAATCACAACACCAGACGATCCTCGAAGCCACGGCCAAAAATCAGCAGAAGAAGATCGATGTGACCGAGGCGTTCATTGAGCGCTTTCGTGCAAAATCCACGAAAGCCCGGCAGGTGCAAAGCCGGATCAAACAATTGGAAAAGATCGACCGGATCGAGCTGGCGCCGGAGGCCAAACGGGTGCGCTTTTCATTTCCGCCCCCGCCGCGCAGCGGCAAGGATGTCATCCGGTTGGACGCGATCGGCAAATCGTATGACGGCAAGCTGGTCTACCGCGACCTCTCGCTCACACTCCAGCGGGGCGACCGGGTGGCCCTGGTCGGGCCCAACGGCGCGGGCAAATCGACGCTGTTAAAAATCCTGGCCGGCGTCCTGCCATTCGATTCCGGCGAGCGGCTCCCGGGCCACAACGTCACCACCGCCTATTACGCCCAGCATCAGTTGGAATTGCTCACCCCGGGCCACACGCTGCTGGATGAGATCACCACGGCGGCGCCCATGGCGGAGCAGACGTTCCTGCGCGGCATTCTGGGCGCGTTTCTCTTTTCCGGCGATGACGCGAAGAAAAAAGTCGCCGTCCTCTCCGGCGGAGAGAAAAGCCGGCTGGCGCTGGCAAAGATGCTGGTCCGGCCGGCCAATTTTCTCCTGCTCGACGAACCGACCAACCATCTCGATATTCCCTCGCGCGACATGCTGGAGACGGCGCTGCACAACTTCACCGGGACGCTCTGCTTCATCACGCACGACCGCCACTTCATCCAATCGGTCGCCAACCGGGTGATCGAAGTGGATTCTGGCCGGGTCACCTTCTACCCCGGCTCCTATGATTATTATCTCTATAAGAAAACGCTCGAAGCCGAGCGCACCGCGGCGCTCCACCCAACCGCGACGAACCCGCCCTCACCCGTGACCGACACAGACGCGACGATCCCGCCATCGGCCAGAAAAACAAAGGAACAAAAACGGCAGGAGGCGGAGGCGCGCAACCGCCG
This sequence comes from Nitrospiria bacterium, assembly GCA_041491185.1. GTDB lineage: Bacteria > Nitrospirota > Nitrospiria > JACQCE01 > JACQCE01 > JBGPUQ01. The sequence continues at coordinate 2,634 of JBGPUQ010000143.1, forward strand.
CCATCGCGCCTTGCAGCCGATGAAAACCAGACTGCAGACGATTGAGCGGGAGCTGGCCGAAAAAGAAGAGCGGCACAAAATATTGACGGAACAACTCGCCTCGACGGAGTTTTATCAACAGCCTCGCTTCCACGAAACCGTGCAGGAGCATGGCCGGCTCCAGCAGGAAATCGCCGCGCTCAGCGGCGAATGGGAAAAACTGGCCGGCGAAATGGAACGGCAGGAACAGGCGCTGCACTCGTCGCCCTGAAGCGCGCGGCGCCAGCCCCCACCCCGTCGTTGTTTATCGATGGTTCGATCGGGTATAATGGTTACCAGCACCGTACCCGGGGACTACTGATGAGCCCAACCACGATTTCGATAGGGAAGGAAATTCGCGCAACCTGTTCTTCATGCAAGAAACCACAACATCATATTATCACAGCGATTTCAGGAACAAAGATCGACCAGGTTCAATGTAAATCGTGCGGAAAATCCCATAAGTATCGCGCCCCGGAGATTGCCGGCGCCGCTCCAAAGCGTCGCCGAAAAGGGGCCGTCGAGGTGGTTCCCCCGGAAGTGACGTGGGAAAAGCTCATGACCGCGTCGGCCGCGAAAAAGACCATCGCCTATACCTTCGACAAACAATACCGTGTCAATGATCGCCTCAGCCATGATACCTTCGGCCTCGGGGTGGTGACCAACCTGCCCGGCCCCGACAAAGCACGGATCGCCTTCAAGGATGGCGAACGGCTGCTGATCTGTAATCGTTAGATCCGCTCGCTCAAATCGCTCGCTCAAGTCAGGGGGGAGAGGCTTTTCTCCCCCCTGACAATCCCCCATAGCCATACGCGTGCATCCATCGTTGCTCCGCTCGTGCTGAGCACTCGCTCAATCAAGGGGAGATGCCCTTCTCCCCTTGATCATCCCCATCGCCGTACGCTCTTACCCCTTAATCCGCCG
>JBGPUQ010000144.1:0-3565 GCA_041491185.1 Nitrospiria bacterium
CCCGATCCGATCTGCGCGGACGCGGCATCGATGCAATGGGTCAATGACCTCATGAACAATGCCCCAAAGCCGACGAATACGGCGCCCGGCATCGCCTATATGGCGAACGGCGGATGGCACTTTGAAAAAGATGGGAAGATTCTGATGAAAAACGAGCCCGGCGCCAAGGCGGTGCAGGAACCGCCGCACTGGATGGTCTTCTGGCCGTTTGACGCCACGGCGAGCGGGATCCCATCGATGCCGGGTCCGATGGGCAGCTATGTCATGTTTGACGGCACCCCCTATGCGCACTTGATGATCTATCAAAACCCGAAGAAACTGAAATAGTCGTTAATCCACTCGTTCATCTGCGACCCCGAACACCCATCGCATGGCTGGGTGTTCGGGGTCGTTCCGCCATAGAGGAGCCGCCATCATGGGCGAAGTTGAGCTTCCGAATCCGGAAGAGCTTGAAGAGATCAAAGGCAAGACGTTCACCAGGCGCGTGGCCCTGACCACCGCGGTCTTCGCGGTGATCATGGCCATTGCCTCACTGGGCGGGAACAACGCCACGAAGGAGATGCTGCTCTCCCAGCAACAGGCCTCCGACCAGTGGGCCTATTATCAGGCCAAGTCGATCCGGGAGCATCAATCCCGCCTCCAAAAACAACGGCTTCAAATCGACTTGGCCGATCGCGGGCCGGCGATGAAACCCGAGATCCGGCAGCAGGCGGAAGCGACGCTGGCCGAATTTGCGGAGCAGGAGAAACGCTACAATACCGAGAAGAAGGAAATCGAAACCAAAGCCAAGGAGTTGGAAGAGGAGCGGGACGTCAACCGGACCAAAGATCCCTATTTCGATTATGCCGAGGTGCTGCTGCAGATCGCCGTGGTCATGGCCTCCATCTCCATCCTCTCCGGCTCACGCCCGGTCTTCTTCTTCAGCCTGACCCTGGCCATCGTCGGCGCGTTCCTCACGCTCGACGGCTACACGTTGTGGCTCCATCTCCCGATGCTGTCCGGCCATCACCACGCGATGACGTAGCGGCAACCGGAGGAACGCGTGCCCCTTCATCGGGTCTGCGCACGCAGACTACGTGGCGTTCTCACGTCGAACCTCCTGGGCCTCGATAAAATATTCGTAGGAATGGCCGCCCCACTTTCCCTCCCGATGGTAGATCCCCTGAACTTGGACCTGCGCGCCGACCGCGATATTTGGAAAGGCAAACCCGATCACCTTGACGGACGGCGTCGATCCGGAACGGGTCGGCGGCTCTTCCTCAAGGTTCAGGATCAGATATTCGCTGCCCCGCCGTCCCTGCTGAAATTCGATCGATCGCACCAGACCACTGACCACCACCTGGCGACCGTCATATCGACCGGAGTCGTCGACCAACTCATGCACCGCCGCGCGAAGCGGCGGCTCCCCGGAACGTCCGTCTACAACAAACCATCCACCGCAGACACCTGCCGCAAGAGACGCCAGGAGGAGAGCCTTCCTCCAACCGCCTGCCTTTTGATACAATGGGTTCACACTGCCACTCACGGTTACACACGCATGCGATGAAGATCGCTCATCACCTGGCCTGGTGCCTCAGCGGACTGCTCCTGGCATTATACACCCTCTCTCTCGATCGACCCGCGGTCGCCGGGCCTGCGGAGCCACTCTCGCCGCCGTCGGCTCCGATGGTCAAGGAGTCGACGGATCAACAGAGCAACAGCGGGATTCTAGTCGAGTTGTTTCTGGCTCCGGACCGCCGGAACGATCTTGTCGCCATCACGAAGGCCCTTGACGCGGTGTCAATCACCCGGGTGCGCACCCAGTTTTTTCGTCTCGGTCATCCCCCGGAAAATATCGCCATCGGACGCGACGTTCCGGCACCGGTGGCCCGGCTGGCCCTACACCTGGCGGTCACCTACAACTCCGACGTGAAATTTCTCCTCCCCGAGTTCAGATTTTTCCCCGATCACATCGTGATCGGCTCATCTGCCTATGATGAAAAATCAGAAATCCCGATCACACCGGAAAATCTGGCTCGCTTATCGGACCCGACACTGACAACTACACAGTTTCATGACCTCTACCGGCAACTGACCGGAGAGGCGACGCGCCTGCCGACCTATCTTGATCGATAGTTCAGGGAACCTGAAGCTCAACCGATGGGGGAGCCAGGTGGTGGGTGTGTAACGCCGGCTCGATCCGATAACTCGTCTGCAGATCATGCAGCGGGATCTCCACCTGCGCCGAATCAAACCGGTAATCCAGCCGCGCCGACCCATTCGAAGACACCGTCACCCGCTGGGACTGGACCTTCATGTGGGGATGCCAGGCAATGACGTCATAGATGCCCGGCGGCAGATCGGGGATGGTATAGCGGCCGTCAGACCCGGTCACGGCGAAGTAGGGATTCCCAATCGCAATGCCCCACGACTGCATGAAATCATGGACGCCGCACTGGGTGCGAAACAGATAGTGGCCCTTCCGCATCTGGATCTCTTTATCCGCCTCGCTCTTTGGCACCATCGGCTTATTGAACATCGCAAACGTCGAGCCATCTTTGACGGTATAACCCTGGATATCATGGGCGATCGGGTCTTTGTTCACGATCGAGACCGGGGAACCATTCCGCACGGGAAGCACCAAGGGGGTGATCCGGCAGGTTTCGATGTCGATCTGTGGCGCATAATCAAACTTTTTCCCCTTTTCAACGCCGACCACGGCCACCACAACCCCCTGAAGGCCGCCATCGTCGGCCACCTGAAATTCTTTCAGCAGCCGGTTCCCCTGGCCGTCGGAGATCTTTCCACAAAAATCGAAGTTCGGGGAGAAGACCAGGTGGAAGATCCGGGCCGGGGGTGATGAGCCCGTCAGCACCACCTGTCCCGTAACGGCTCCACCCGAGTTCACGGTGATCTCTTCATAGCCCCAGGCCGGTAACCGATCAGCGACGACGAGCAGCACGAGAAGGGCCGTCCACACCACGCTCCGGGAGAACACGATCGGTTTCACAATCTCTCTCATCAGCAATAGGGCGCTTCGCACTCTTCCAGGTGTTCATGGGGATGCGCCTCCGGCCCGATCCGGAACTTCTCCTGGCTCTCATAGTGCGGCCGGACCACCTGTTTGGCATCAAAGGCAAAGGAAATAGAGACCGTGCCATCGGCCGGGACGGTGATGGTCTGCTCAATCGGCTTGAGATGGGGATGCCAGGCCAGCACCCGATATGTTCCGGGGGGTAATTGATCGATCACAAACTTTCCATCGGGCTTCGTCTTCGCATAATAGGGATTATCCACCACCAAGGCCCAGCTTTGCATGAATTCGTGCATCCCGCAGATCATCTGTGAGATTTTTTTCCCGGGCGCAAAATTCACGATCCCCCCACGCGGTTGGTCCGACACCGGCAGCGGAAAATTGAGGATGATGTTCCCCCGTTCGCTCTGAAACACCTGGCCGTTATGGATGATCGGATCTTTATTGATGACGGAGATGGGCTGATGGTTTTCAATCACGCGGACCAGCGGGTGCGCATGATGCACCTTGCCCGAGGCGGTGGTGGTAAACTGTTCGCTGTCCGGCACATCG
>JBGPUQ010000145.1:0-3556 GCA_041491185.1 Nitrospiria bacterium
AAAAGGTGGGGTGAGTGAGGGGAATTGAACCCCCAACCCCTGGAGCCACAGTCCAGCGCTCTGACCATTGAGCTACACTCACCACCAATGTGACACGTCCATTCGTTGATCACTCCCGTGGCGCCTGTCCCCGCCTGCCGGCAGGTGGTGCGCCCGGGAGGACTCGAACCTCCGACCAGAAGCTTAGAAGGCTTCTGCTCTATCCCCTGAGCTACGGGCGCCTCGCCCCGAATGCTTTCCATGAGGGGCTATGATTTTGCTCTTTCCCAATCAATGAGAGCTTTTTGCTCCGCGACCATCTCTGGATCAGGGCTTCGCGCCGCGCGGCCAGCGACCTACTCTCAGCTTCTTCACAGTAGACCAACCGTACCGGTCTTCGCTGTCTGGTGTACCGAGCCCCCTGCCCACCATTATGTTCAACAAGGCGACGCACCAAATCATTGGTCATGCCTGTATAGAGCGATCGATCTTTGCATTCTACGATGTACACACACCAATTCACTCAATACCAACCGTCATACGTTACCCCAAGACCAGCGATCTCTCTTCCGCTGAGCATTAGATCAATGGAGCAATAGACCGCATTGTGCGCAGTATCCAATGTTCCATTGTCTACTGCGCCAATGCTCCAAAAATTTGCTTCGCAAATTTTTCGGGGTGCCCAGATTTGAACTGGGGACACCCTGCTCCCAAAGCAGGTGCGCTACCAGGCTGCGCTACACCCCGGAATTCTCATAAAACAAAATCAGCCACTCTTCGCTCTCGCTCAGAGTGGTAGCCAATTTTGGCGATGCTGAAATTGGCTACCACCAGCTCCGCCCTTCGCCGGCGACGGCGGTTTTTCGAGTCCGTAACGTCCGTTCCAAATAGGCGCGCATCTGCGCGAGCGCCTTGCCCCGGTGACTGACCCGTTGCTTCTCTTCAAGCGTCATCTCCGCAAATGTTTTTCCCACGGCCGGCAGCCAAAAGATCGCATCGTAGCCGAAACCCTGCGCTCCCGTCTCCTGCTCGGTGATGTAGCCATCGATGATTCCCTCGGCGCTGTAAATCCCGCCGTCGGGCCGGGCGATCACCATCACGCAGACAAACCGGGCCGCGCGCTCCGACCGCGGACGACCCTTCAACCGCTCCAGCAGCAACCGGCGATTGTCGGCGTAACTGACCCCGACCCCGGCATAGCGCGCGGAGAAGAGACCCGGCGCGCCACCCAACCGCTCGACCTCCAGGCCGGTATCGTCGGCCAACGCCCACTGGCGGGTCTGCCGCGCCAGGGCCAGCGCTTTCTTGCTGGCGTTTTCCAGATAACTGGTGCCATCTTCTTCAACATCCGGCGCGCCGGCAATCTCGGCCGCGCTATGCAGCGTCAGATCGAGCCCCTCCAGCCCCAGCCGGATCTCCCGAATCTTATCCGGATTTTTTGTCGCCAGCACCAAGTCCACGCGTCATCACCTTGCCGATCTGTTTGTGTTGGAGCGCCGCCAGCTGTCGGATGCCTTGCTTCGCCAGCCGCAGCATCCCGGTCAAGTCGCGATCCGCAAACGGCGTCCGCTCGGCGGTTCCCTGCACTTCGATGAAGCGGCCATCGCCGGTCATCACCACGTTCATATCGACCTCGGCCCCGGCATCCTCCGAATAGGCCAGATCGAGCAACAATTGTCCATCCACCCGCCCCACGCTGACCGCCGCCACGGAATCCCGCACGGGCAGCACGGGCCAGAACCCCTTGGCGCGCCCATGCTCGCAGGCATCGACCAGCGCCACGAACGCACCCGTGATCGCCGCCGTTCGCGTGCCGCCGTCAGCCTGGATCACATCGCAATCGAGCGTGATCGTCCGCTCCCCCAACGCCGTCAAATCAATCACCGCCCGCAGCGAGCGGCCGATGAGCCGCTGGATCTCGTGCGTGCGACCCCCAATATGGCCGCGGGTGACTTCGCGCATGGTCCGCTCGGTTGTGGCGCGGGGCAACATCGAATATTCGCCCGTCACCCAACCGCGGCCCTGATTGCGCAGAAACGGCGGCACCCGCTCCTCGATCGAGGCCGTGCAAATCACCTTTGTCTCTCCCATTTCAATGAGGACCGATCCCTCGGCATGGCGGGTAAACCGCCGCGTCATCCGGACGGGCCGCAGTTCATGCGCTCGTCGACCATCCACCCGCTTCATCACACCACCCCCAACACGATGGAAGAGCTCATCGAATAAAAATGCGGGCCATCCCGCGTTGCCGTCACGAGGAAAACGGGGTCATTATAGCGAAGGGCTGAATGGGAGTGCAAGGCGGGGGAATACGCGCAGCCGAGCCTGTGCCGGGGAGGAGGCTCCGGTCCGCGCTCGATGCCAAAACTTACAGCACCAATTCTTCGGGCTTGAGCCGCTTGCGCTCGGCCTTGCGCCGGTCGTACTGGCGCGGATCGACCGGCAGATTCATCCGAAACGTCGTGCCCACGTTGAGCTGCGAATGGACATCGATCGAGCCCCGGTGCTGATCGACGATATGGTGGCAGGTCATCAGCCCCAGGCCGCTTCCTTCCCGCCCTTTGGTCGTAAAAAACGGCGAAAAGAGTCGTTCCAGATTTTCACTCGAAATCCCCACGCCCGTATCGGCGACGGCGAGCCGGACAAACCGCTCGCGGGCACTTTCTTCGATATACTCGCTGGTCACGGTGATCGTGCCGCCGCGGTCGGTCGCCTGGAGCGCGTTGAGCAGCAGGTTGAGCAGCACCTGCTTCATCCGATCCGGATCCCAGGAGACGGCCGGCACCTTTTCCGTCAATGTCTGTTTGATCCGCACGCCCTTTTTCCGCGCCTCGGGCTCGATGAATTTCACCATCTCGCGCACCAGATCGTTGCCCTTGATCTCCTGAAGGGCCAATCCGCCCTCGCCGGTAAATTTCGAATAGGCGAGCAGCTCGTGGACCAACTCCTTGATCCGATCCACCTCCCGGACGGCGATCTGGTAGAGCTCTTCCCAAAATTCCCGGTCGTCGACCTTCCGCTTGTCGGGCACCATCTGCATGAAGGTGCTGATCGCCACCAGGGGGTTATTGATTTCGTGCGCGACGCCGGCGGCCAGTGTGCCCACGGCCGAGAGGCGGTTGGCGCGGGCGATCTTGCGCATTGACTCGAACTTCTCGGCCTCAAGCCGCGTCCGCTCCTTGACCAGAAAATAGCGTTCGATCCCCTGTTGGAGGATGTTGCGCAGCTCCGTCTCGTCATACGGCTTGCTGACGTAGCGGTAGACCTCGCCGGCGTTGATCGCTTCAATCGCCGCCTCGATGTCGGCGTAGGCGGTGATGATCATCCGAACCGTGTCCGGACGCGATTCGCGGACGCGGGCGACCAGCGCGTTGCCGCTCATTTCGGGCATGCGCTGATCGGAGATAATGACGGCGACTTCGGTGTGATCAACGACCTCCAGCGCTTCCATGCCGCTGGTGGCCGTGTAGATGGTGAACTGGTCGGAGAATTGGGCTTTGAACACTTCGCCCGCGAGCTTCTCATCATCGACGAAGAGAATCGGGTACGCCTTGTAGTCAAGCCCTTCGATCATGCC
>JBGPUQ010000146.1:0-3453 GCA_041491185.1 Nitrospiria bacterium
ATGGATGGACTCGCCGCGCAGCAACAACTTGCCGTGGAAACGGCCCGAGCCGCCGAGTTGACCCAAGAACGCCGCAAGGTGGAGGAACGATTCCAACAGGAGGGGCTGGTCTTGACGAAAGAGGGGCAGGCGGCGGTGCGGGCCCGGGTCGAGGCGGCGAACCGAATGATTGGGCAGCGTCTCTTCCTGTGGTCCAATTTGTTGAGCGATCTGGAGCGGAGTATCCCCTCCGGGGTCTCGCTCGTGTCCATCCAACCCCAATCGTCCACCGCGACCGTGACCCTCAAGGGCGAAGCGCTGACGCTGGCGCGATTGACCGATTATGTGATCGAGCTGGAAAAGTCGGGTGCGTTTCATGAGGTATTTCTGACCGATCAAAAAGGCCAGCAGGACGGCACCGTGAGTTTTACGCTCCATGCCCGCTACTGAGACGCTCAAACCCTCCCTCCTGACGTCCCTGATGGCGAGGGGCGTCTGGATGGGTCCGGCCAAACGGGTGAAGGGGGCGTTCATGACGACCAGCCTGCTCCTTCTGCTGGTGTTCGTGCTCTATGGGGGCTGGATCCGTCCGACTCTGCGGGCCGTTGCCGCGCGGCAGGAGGAGAGCCAGGCGATCCGTCGGGAGCTGCACCAACTGTTTCTCTACCAACGGGCGAGGCATGATCTTGAAACGCTGTCTCGGCAGTTGCCGTTGCGCAAAGATTTGGCCGGCACCATCAGCCATCTGTCGACCGTGGGTCGCGGGATGGGCGTCTCAATCCCGGAAATGAATTTTCAGCCGGATCAAACAACGAGTTCGCAATGGGAAAAAGTGAATCTGCAGTTTAATGTCAGCGGATCGTATGCCAATGTCCGACGGTTTCTGGCGGCGATTGAACGATCGAATGAGCCGTTTATCATCGAGTCGATGTCGTTGCAGAGAGACCGGCAAGCCGACCAGATCCTTGTCCGGCTCGTCGTCGGTATCTATACGAGGAATGGATAATCCCATGGATCGGAAAGCGATGATTCTGGTTCTCCTCCTTGTGATCTGGGCGGGCGCGATGTTCTATGCCTGGAGCAATTGGCCGGTGGTGCGTCATGCTCCGCCAAAATTTGTGAAGGGAATGGCGACCGTCGCCCAACCGATTCGCCGGGACCCGGGAGCGAATGAACCTTCCCGATCCGACGATGCCGCCGCGGCGTTGGTGGTGCAGCTCGATCGACTGACCGCTCGGCCGCAGCCGTCGGCCACCCCGGTCAGGAATTTGTTCGTATCCGTGGAGAGCTTTCGACCGAAACCGCCGCCGCCCCCCCCACCGCCGCCTCCCCCGCCGCCGCCCCCCCCTCCCCCTCAGCCGTCGCCTGAAGAATTGGCGGCGATGAAAGCGCGCCGGGAGCTGGCTGAATTCCGGTATCTGGGGTATCTCAATAGAGGCGGAGGAAAAGAGCAGGCATTTCTCTCACGCAGCGGCGAGTTGTTCACGGCCCAGCGTGGTGAAACCGTTCAAGGCCATTTCTACGTGAAAGAAGTGACCGCCGGCCGCGTGGTCATCGTCGAATCGATCACCCGAGTTGAAACCGCCATTGTGCTGACGGCGGATCGGTAACGAATCCGTCGTTCTCCGCCAGGAGACGCCGGCCTCCTGTACGCCTATCCTCGATAGATCCTGTCTGCCGACCGCCATTTTTGACAGAAGGACGATCGCCGGCTATCTTTACAAGTGGTGCTGCAGAGCAATGAATGGCAGATCATGTCCCAACGATCCCGACGAGTCCCCCAACGAGTCCCCCAACGAGTCCAATGACCGCTCCCTCGTTCAAACGCCGCAAGCTCGGTGAACTCCTGATTGCGGAGGGGTTGCTTACGGAAGAGCAGCTCAACCAAGCGTTGGCCAGCCAGCATCGGCAGGGTGGTCGGCTGGGCACTATTTTGCTGAAGATGGGAGTGGTCACCGAAGAGGCCATGATCAAAGCGCTCGGATCTCAGATGGGGATCCAGCATATTGAGTTGTCGGCCATCGTGATTGACGAACATGTGGTGAAACTGGTTCCGGAGCAGATGGCCCGCCGCTATCAGGTGCTTCCGCTGTTTAAAAAGGAGCGAATGCTGACCTTGGCGATGGTCGATCCCTTGAATGTTTTTGCGATTGATGCGGTCCGTCAGGCCACAGGGCTGGAGGTTCAGCCGGTGGTCAGTCGGGAACAGGACGTGTTGAAATCGATCAACCGCTACTACAGCATCACCACGTCCATGGAACGGGTGGTGAAAAGCCTGGACGATCAACGAATCGGGGAGGACCGACGCGCATGGCTTGAACGACGCGCGGGTGAGGCGAGCTCCGATGAGTCCTACCGGATGGATGAACTCGGCGATGTGACCATCGTCAGCGAACTGCGATCCCTGACCGGAGAGCTCAAGCCCGAGGATGCGCCGGTGATCAAGTTCGTCAACATGATGATCGCCCAGGCTGTGCGCGAGGGGGCGAGCGACATTCATCTGGAACCCGATCTGGATGTGCTCCGGTTACGGTACCGGGTTGATGGCATGCTTCGTGAAGTGATGTCGCCGCCCCGTCATCTCCAGGCCGGGGTGACCTCGAGGATCAAAATCATGGCCAATATCGACATCGCCGAAAAACGGATTCCCCAGGACGGCGGCATCCAGATCAAGGTCGGGAAGAAAGAGATGGATATCCGGGTATCGACACTCCCGACGGTCTTCGGCGAAAAAGTCGTGATGCGGCTGCTCGATAAAAGCAATGTTTTGCTGGGGCTGGAAGAATCGGGATTTGTTGACCGTCATCTGACCGTTTTTAGAAAATTGATCCATCGGCCGTATGGGCTCATCCTTGTGACCGGCCCAACCGGTAGTGGAAAATCGACGACACTCTACGCCTCTCTGCAGGAAATCAACTCGATGGATAAAAACATCATCACCATCGAAGATCCGGTTGAGTATCAGCTTCGGGTGATCAATCAGGTGCAGGTCAATCCCAAAGCGGGCGTCACATTCGCCAGCGGCCTTCGGTCGATCCTTCGGCAGGATCCCGACATCATCATGATCGGCGAGATTCGAGACAAGGAAACGGCGACGATCGCCATCCAGGCAGCCCTGACCGGTCACCTGGTCCTGTCGACATTGCATACCAACGATGCACCCAGCGCCGTCACGAGATTGGTCGATATGGGGGTTGAGCCGTTTCTCATTGCCTCCACGCTGGTGGGGACCGTCGCCCAGCGGTTGGTTCGTCAGATCTGCCGGCGCTGCAAACAGCCCTATACGCCTCCACCGGAATTGGTCTCGAATTTAAACTTGAATGGGACGGGAGCGTCGGCGGGGGATGTGCAGTTCATGCATGGCAAAGGCTGCCAGGAATGCCGGGAGACCGGCTATGCCGGCCGGATCGGTATCTTCGAACTGTTGCTGGTCGACGACGCGATTCGTGCGCTCATCGTCGGCCGGACCAGCGC
>JBGPUQ010000147.1:0-3438 GCA_041491185.1 Nitrospiria bacterium
TGGGGATCACAGGGTCGACCGTCTTGGCATAGATCGCCGCGCCGTCAAGCCGAAACCCCGGAAACACCTCGCCGCTGGCCGACAGCTTGACCGCAATCAATCCGGCGCCGCCCTGATTGCTTGCGCCGCACTGCCCGGCGGCGGCTCTCGCAGCGCTGGGACACAGAAAACCGCCGTTTTGCAGGGTTGAGCCGTCGCGATCCGAGAAGGCCTCCCCATTGGTCAGGATATTGCCAAGCACAAAATTGGGCGAGATATCGGAGATGTTGATTCCCGTCGCCGCCTTCCCGGTTTCTCCGAAATCATCCTGGCCGGAGCCCGACGCATAGACGATCATGAGGCCCAAGACCACAGGGCCGGTATCGATGGTCTGCGCCGCCATCAGATCAAACCCCTCCAACGGCAACGAACTCAACCCACCGCCGATGGGGACATTATCGATGGAACCGCGCAGCGCATCGAATTCAAAACTGAAGGTCGATGGGCCGACGTGCGCATCGTAGGTGGCTCCGAACAGAAAGACCGTCCCGGACGCAGAATTGATCGGGGTCCCAGCCGGAACCTCCGGAGTCCCATCCTTATTCATCGCCCCGTAGACCAGACCGCTGAGCAATGTCGGGCCTCGGTCGCGCAGGACGCCGCCGTACACGCTGAACGCGTGAGAGGGGCGCGGATTCATCTGCAGATTGACCAGATAGAGGTTTGTATTGTTGCCGCTGCCAAACGGCATCATCGCGTTGTCGTTGAAAATATCCAGGATGGAGACGCTCAGATGGCTTTGCCAGAACGAGAGCGGCAGAACGGCCGTGAATCCGTCGGCCACATCGTCATAGACGATACTGTGGCCCAGCACCACATGATGGCGGCCGGCAAACAACGTCAGCTGCGGAAACGAGAATTTGAGGTAGGCTTCCCGCACCCCGACGGCATTGAGGCTCCCCCCAAACCCCGACGTCCCGAACCGGTAATCTCCCGTCCCGCTACCGGCCACTGGAGGTTCGGTGAGATAGGACACCGGGCGGCTACCGGGAACGGTGTTCAGAAAATCAAGCGTGACCACACCCGACGTGATCCCGGCGGTGGCCGTCGTCGTCAATCGGAACCGCATATCGACGAAGCGTTGCGTATCGTTGCAGGAGCCGGACACGGCGGGGGTCCCGCATCCGCCGGCGGAGTTTCCACCGGACCGGGCATCAAAAAAATTGTTCAGATCAAACGCGCGAAGACGGTATTCGCCGCCAAACTGCAAGTCCATCGCCGCGCTGTCGGATGGGCTGAGCCACGAGATGACGGCAAGGAACACCGCCAACACAGGAAACACTCGAGCCCCCGTCCGAATGTGATGCACCCCGTTCCGCAGTGACACCGGCGGGGAGCGCGATCTCCCCGACGCAATTGATCGGCCACCATACCATAGCGTGACCATCCGCGCAAGTCGACGCGCCATTGGCTTTTCCCGGCGGATGTGCTATAAGGGTCTCGACGAATATCCTCGGAGGCGACGGAACAGATGCTCATGCAGTCGCCAAGCATCCCGCCAGGGTGTCGGTTTAAGACACAACCGGCCGGACGGCCGCTCTTCGCCAGACACGACGGGGGAATCAAGCCCGGCACTCTCGTCTTTCTCCTGCTGATCGCCGTGGTGATCTACACGGCGTACGGTTTCCTGCCCCCCTGGATGGCCTACCGGGCCATGAAGGAACAGATGCAGGATCAGGCCAGAACCGTTTCGGTCATTCCCGATGAGGAGATCGTGGAACGGGTCTACGCCACGGCCAAGGAATGGTCGGTCCCGATCAAGAAGGACGAGATCCTCGTCAAGCGGACGGAGAGCCACCTGACCATTGCCACTCGATGGGAAGTGGCCGTCGACATCTTCGGCGGGTTATACCAATACCCATTGGTCTTCGCTCCGGAAGTCGACGAACTCCTGCTCCCGATCAGCCGGTAACAGACGCTCCACACGCCATCTCCACCATCGGCCCGAGCGCCAAGTCCGCCGGCGGCTCCAGACGCAGGCGGTGGAAACCCGCGACGGCGATCATGGCGCCGTTGTCCGTGCAATAGGCGGGTGGCGGAAAATGCACCCGATACCCCCGCGTCGTCGCAGCCGACTGAAGCGATCGACGCAATGCCCGATTCGCCGCCACGCCGCCGACCACCACCACATCCGACAACCCGCATAACTCAACAGCTTGAAGGCTCTTGCGCACCAGGACATCGACGATGGCGGCTTGAAAGCTGGCCGCCACGTGGGGCAGCGTCTTCTCCGTCGGGAGTCCGTGGCGGCTCACGTAACGGACCAGGGCGGTTTTCAACCCGCTGAAGCTGAACTCCAGCGTCGGATGGTTCCACATGCCCCGGGGAAATTCTATCCACCCGGGATCACCATGATCCGCCAGCTGATCAATGATCGGCCCACCGGGATAGCCCAGCCCCAGCAGTTTGGCGGCCTTGTCAAACGCCTCGCCCGCCGCATCATCCCGCGTCCGTCCGAGCAACCGGTACACGCCGATGGCTTCCACATGGTACAGGTTCGTGTGTCCCCCGGATGCCACCAGGGCCACAAACGGCGGAGAGAGTGATGGACGGTCAAGAAAAATTGAGAGCAGATGGCCTTCCAGATGATTGACCCCGACGAGCGGACGGTGAATTGCGTACGCAAAACTCTTGGCAAACGCCACCCCGATGGCCAGCGCCCCGATCAATCCGGGGCCGCAGGTCACCGCCACCGCGTCCAGTTCTTCCTTGGCCAGTCCGGCGCGCTCAAGCGCCGTCTGCGTCAGCGGCACGATGACCTCCAGATGCTGTCGGGAGGCCAACTCCGGCACGACCCCGCCGTAGCGGTGATGAAGCCCGGCTTGCGACACGAGCAGATTGGAACGCACCACGGAGCCGTCCTGGACGACGGCCACGGCCGTTTCATCGCACGACGTCTCAATGCCCAGGACATTCATGGCTGTGCACCAAAACCGAGCGCCGCGTCACGCGGCCGCTGGTTCATTTATGAGAGAGTGGTTAAATGGGCTTTGACCGTGCCCGCAATGGCTGCGAGGCCGGGGGGAACATGTGCCAGAAACTTTTGATACTCTTTCTTCGCATCGACGACCCGACCCGCCCGCTCCAGTACCATGGCATAATTGAGCCTGGCCTCCGGATAATCCGGGCGAAGCGTCAAGGCGGTGGTATATTCCACGATGGCCCGATCCGTTTCACCCCGCTGGTCATACACCAGCGCAAGGTTGTTGTGGGCTTCGGGCTGATTCGGAGCAAACCGGATGGCCTGGAGGTAGTGACGCTCGGCCTCGGCCGGATTGCCCAGGGATTTTTCGATCAGCCCAAGCCCGTTGTGCGCCGTCGCCGATGACGCATCCAGTTGCAACGCGCTGACAAACGCCGAACGGGCGGCGGTAAAGTTTCGCGCGGTATAGGCGGACA
>JBGPUQ010000148.1:0-3436 GCA_041491185.1 Nitrospiria bacterium
CCAAGAAAGAGCGCCGGGCCGGCGACCGAATCAAAAAATCGCTCCGGGGTCATCAACGCCTCATCCCCCATTCGCGTCAACCCGCCGTGGCCGTCCGGTCGATAGCGCGCCGCATAGACCTCCTGCCGCCGCGCGTCGATCATCGGACAGACCGTCATCCCGTTGAATGGATTGGAGGAGAGAATGGCCGACCCCTGCATCGCCAGCGCTTCCAGACTGGAGACCGGCACCACCGGCTTCCCCGTCCCCATCGCCAGCCCTTTGATCGTGGCAATGCCCACGCGAATGGCCAAAAAGGCGCCGGGACCGATCGTCACGGCAAACCCGTCCACCTCGTCGATCGACCGCCGGCACTCCCGCAACAACCGGTCGATCCCCCCCAGCAAGACTTCCGTATGCGTTCGCTCAGACAGGATCCGGCGAGAAACGATGCGCTCCGCTCCATCGGTCAGCGCGACGCTCATCAGTGAGGTCGTGGTGTCAACCGCGAGCAGCCGCATGAGGCTCCCGATGCATTTCAAAATCGCCCGGCTTCCACACCGGATTCAATTGCAACTCCCTGACCGTCACCGTCACCGCCACATCGCCCGTGAGCCGGGCGTCGATCCGGTAGGGTTGCCACCGATCCTCCACCACCCGGTAGCGGCTGTAGCCCACCTCCGCCGTCACCCGTCCATCGGAGCCGTACCATTCTTCACGCACCGGGAGACGCCGCTCATCGAGCCAGATGCGCCGGGTCAATTGCCGCGTTTCCGGTGAACCGAGATAAAAAGAGAGCACCGCAGTGTCTCCCTTCTTGATCTCCTCCAAGACGACAGTCTGCAATGGATCGGGCGGGGCAATCGTCAGCGTCGCCATCAATTCCAGCAACTGCGGAAGCACGGGCAGTTGCAACCCCTCACCCAGCGTCTCGATCGGCCCTTCAATATAGCGCGGCTCAGCTCCGATGCGCAACGTCACCCATTCGCCCTTCGTCAGCAAATCAAAGAGCCGCTGCCCCAGGGGGCCAAAGCCCTGCAGCCGGAGGCTGCTCGGCCGCTCGCTGAACAATGTCCCGTCAAAACTCATGCTGCCGCGCGGCGCGCGGAGCGACACCTGCAACAACGCTTTCACCGACGGTGTCGACCCGACGTGCTCACGCAACCATCGGACCAGCACCTCGCTCCCTTCCGACAGGGCGGGGGGAGGCGGCCCCTGAACACGAACGAGGAGCCCGCAGCCCGATGTCACAACCATCCCAAGCACCAACCCGACCCCGCACGTCCGGACAAGCACGGACATGATCGCACACCTCACACCGTCACCAGATCAAGGACATCGCGCAGATGGCGGACGCCGATCAGCTCGATCGGCATCCCGGATGCCAGCCGCCGCGCATTGCTCTCCGGCAACAGACAGCGGGTAAATCCCATCTTGGCCGCCTCGGCGACTCTCGCCTCCGGCCGCTGGATCGCCCGAACCTCGCCCGCCAGACCCACTTCGCCGAAGAGGACGGTTTTGGGGTCGATCGGCCGATCTCGAAAACTGGACGCCACCGCCGCCACGATGCCCAGATCAATCGCCGGCTCTTCGATTTCGATGCCGCCGACGACATTGACGAAAATGTCGTGGCCGCTGACAAACAGACCCGCCCGTTTTTCCAGCACGGCCAGCAAAAGCGAGACGCGATTGGCATCGACGCCGATCACCATCCGGCGGGCCATCCCCACATGCGACGGCGTCACCAACGCCTGCAGCTCAACCAGAATCGGCCGGCTGCCCTCGAGGCTCGCGACCACCACCGATCCGGCCGCCTCCGCCGGTCGTTCCGCCAGGAAGAAGGCCGACGGATTGGTCACCTCCCGAAGACCGCCGTCGTGCATTTCGAACACGCCGATCTCGTTGGTCGAGCCGAACCGGTTTTTCACCGCCCGGAGGATCCGATACGGGTGGGCTTTCTCCCCCTCGAAGTAGAGCACCGTATCCACGATATGTTCCAGCACCCGGGGCCCGGCAATCGCCCCATCCTTCGTCACGTGACCCACCAGCAGCACCGGCGTGGCACTTTGCTTCGCAAACCCCATCAGCGCCGCGGCCGTCTCCCGGATCTGCCCCACGCTGCCCGGCGCGGAGGTAAGCTGCGCGGTGAACATCGTCTGGATCGAATCGATCACGATCGCCCGGGGCGACAATTGCTTCGCCGAGGCGACGATCTCTTCAAACGACGTTTCCGATTGGATATAGAGATCCTTCGCCGAGATCCCCATCCGCTCCGCCCGCATGCGGATTTGCGCCTGCGATTCTTCCCCGGAGACGTAGAGGACGGCGCCCGTCTTGTGACCGATCCGGTCGAGCACTTCCAGCAGGAGGGTTGATTTCCCGATGCCGGGATCGCCACCGATCAACGTGACCGAGCCGGCCACCACGCCGCCGCCCATCACCCGGTCGAACTCACCGATACCGGTCAGCAACCGGGCTTCCTGGGGCGTATCGGTGATCTCGGCCAGCCGGAGCGGTTTGGAGGTGAGCCAGGCGGCCCGCCCGCCGGGTGCGGCCGTCTCTCGCGCCAGACGCTCCTCGGCCATCGTATTCCAACTTTCACAACCGGGACACCGGCCCAGCCATTTGGCCGATTGATAGCCGCAGGCCTGGCAGGAAAAGATCGTCTGCGTTTTACGTTTCACGGTCATAGCGGAGGAGGGAACCACACCCATCATAGAAGAAAACCGACCGGAAAATCAATCCAAGAACACCCGTGGGGCAAACCACTCCCGGCCCCCACCCATCGGGCGGGTTTACTCGTTCTGAATCGGTCTGTCCGGCAACTCGTTGGGGTTCTCGCCAGCCATCGGAACGTGGGGAAAGTGGCGGGCCAGCACATCCCCACAGACAGCAATCGCCTCGCAAAATCCGTCTCCCGTGCGTTTCTCCTTCATGGCCCTGGTCAACACATCCGCCGCTTTTCGCCACTCGGCGTCGCCGACTTTTTCATGGATGCCGCGATCGGCCAAGAGTTGCACCCGTCGTTCCAATAAGGACGCAAAAATCAAGATACCCGTGGACGATCGGGTCTTATGTAACCCGTGTTCATAGAACGTGCGGAGGGCGCGGTCAAAAACCTTCGCCTCCATCTCCCGGCCGGTGAGAAACAGTCGCTTCATCCCGTCGATCTGCATGAAGAGGCTGCCGACCAGATAGCCGATCACCTCGAAGACGAGAAACCAGGAGGGATGAAGCGTCGGCTTCAGCGTGAGACCGATCACGAAGGCCATCACCGCAAACGCGATTCCACTCGCAACGCTCAAGTGGACGTAATGATCGCTGGCATGAACGATCATCGGGACGATTTCACCGTGGGTGCGCGATTCCGCCTGGGCCACCGCTCGCCGGATTTTTTCTTCGTCATCCTTGGTCAGATAGTGTCGAATCTTGGGCATCACCAGCTCCCCGAAGCGCC
>JBGPUQ010000149.1:0-3416 GCA_041491185.1 Nitrospiria bacterium
AAGACGGTGGTCTGGTCGGGCACCGGGAGTGAGCGCGTGCAGGAATCGCTGCAGCAGGCAGGGACGCCGATGGGAGATCTCTTCGTCGGAGCGTTGTCGGAGGCCGTGGCGGCGGTCGGGCCCGCGACCGGGAAAAAAGTCGAGCAGGTCGCGGTCGCCTGTTGAGGGGGATGCACAGACGATGGGACTGTTGATTATCGGGTCGGTTGCGCTGGATTCCGTCCGGACTCCGTTCGGCGAGGTGGAGGAGGTGCTGGGCGGGTCGGCCACCTACGGCTCGATTGCGGCCAGTTATTTTACCCATGTGGATTTGGTGGCGGTGGTCGGGGAGGATTTTCCCGAAGCGCACCGGTCGTTTCTTCGGAGCCGTCGGATCAATCTCGACGGCATGGTGACGCAATCGGGACGGACCTTTCGGTGGAAGGGGGAATACGGTTTTCAGCTCAACGAAGCCAAGACGCTCCGCACCGAGCTCAATGTGCTGGAAACGTTCGTCCCGACGCTTCCGGCCGACTACCGGAAGGCCGAGGTCGTCTTTTTGGCCAATATCGATCCCGAATTGCAGTCGCAGGTGCTCAAGCAGATCGCGCGGCCGCGGTTGGTGGCCGCCGACACGATGAACTTTTGGATCGAGCGCAAGCGGGAGTCGCTGCTGCGCATGCTCAAAGAGGTCGATCTGTTCATCATCAATGACGGGGAGGCGAGAGAACTGGCCCGGGAGGCGAATCTGGTGAAGGCGGCCAATTGGATTCTCGGTCACGGGCCGAAGGGACTGATCATCAAACGGGGTGAATACGGGGCGATGATGTTCAATCACCGCCGGGTGTTTCTGGCGCCGGCCTATCCGTTGGAAAGCGTCTTCGATCCAACGGGCGCCGGCGACAGTTTTGCCGGCGGGCTGCTCGGCTATCTGGCACAAAGCGAGGATTTTTCCGACACCAATTTGCGGCGGGCGGTGATCTACGGCAGCGCCATGGCCTCGTTTGCCGTCGAGGCGTTTAGCGTCGACCGGCTGAAGACGTTGACCGATGGGGATATCCACGCCCGTGTGCGGGAATTCAAGGCGATGACGGTCTTTGAGGAGGACGCGCGGTGAGCTGTCGAATGAACGTGTTCCGGATGATCGGGTTGGCGGCCGGCCTGGCCGTGTTCTGCAGCGGCTGCCTGGCCGTCAGCGCCGAGCAGAAAAAACAGGCGCTGGGGCATTATCAGCTGGGAGCCTCCCACCTGGGTGAAAATCAGTTGCAACCGGCGTTTGTTGAATTTCAGAAAGCGGTGGAGATTGATCCGGCGAACCGCGATGCCCAATACGCCCTGGGTCATATCTACTACATGCAGGGACGATATGACCAAGCGAAGGAAAAATTTCAAACGGTCCTGCGATCCAAACGCGATGATTCCGAAGCCTATAACTACTTGGGCCAGGTCGAGGAAAAACTGGGCAATATTCCTGACGCGATCAAGATGTATCAACAGGCGCTCAAGAACCCCCTCTATGCAACCCCGGAGAAGCCGCATTATAGCCTGGGTGTCATTTATGCCAAGCGTCGCCAATCGACCGACGCCATCAAGGAATTTCGCGAGGCGATCCAGATCAATCCTGATTTTCCATTCGCCTATCTGGAACTGGGCAACCTCTATGCCGATCTCGGCATGACCGAAGACGCGATCAATATCTACCAACAGGTGGCCGAGCGCTATCCCAGTTTTATCGAGGCGAATTACCGGCTGGCGTTGGCGTATTTGAAGAACGGGGCCAAGCAGTCCGCGTCGACCTATTTTCAGAAAGTGATCAAGGAAGCGCCGCCGGGCAACCCGCTGGCCACGGAGTCTCAGCAGCAGCTGAATAAGCTGCAGTAGCCTCAGGAAGCAGGGATTCCCTCGTTGACAATCACAAACGGTCTGGTAAGATAAATTCCATTCCAAGGATGAGTCAGCATTCATGGGTGAGTTTGGGCAGGCCCTCCGGGCACTTCGAGAAGCGCGTGGCTATAGTCTTGAGCAGGTAGCCGAGACCACGCGTATCCGCGTGCGACACCTTCAATCACTAGAATCAGAACAATTTGAAGGACTTCCGAGCGATGCATCGGCTCGTGGGTTCGTGCGGCAGCTGGCCCGCCATTTAAAAGCCGATGAACGGGAGTTATTGCGCCAGTTTGAATCCGCACTCACGCCGCGTGGACCCGTCTCTGCGCCGGCGGCCGTGGCCCCGACCAATGCGACCGTGTTTAAAGTCCAACCTTCCGGTCGACACCACACCGGGTTGGGGGTCGGGATCGGCATTGTCGTCATCATTCTACTGGCCTTAGGCTGGATGCGGGGTAATCAGGGACAGCTGGCCCCGGCACGGGTTGTCCTGGCCGGCAAGTCGGAACCCGCCGGCGGATCGTCCCGGCGGCCACCGGCCGAGAAGGCGTCGCCGCCATTGAACGAGAGCAAACCTGTGGTCGACGCACCGTCCGCCGGCGGATCAACTGACCGGCAGAAAGAAGCGACGGCCAAATCGCCCATCGTGCCGAGCGCACAGCCCGACACGATTCAGTCGACGGTTCTTCCCGCCGGGAATGCGCCGCTGCGACTTGAATTCCAGGCGAATGAGCAAAGCTGGGTGCAGGCGGCCCTCGACGGAGGGGATGTGAAGGAAGCGTTATTAAAGCCGGGTGAGCGGTTGCTGTGGACGGCCAAGGAATTGATGGAAGTGACCATCGGCAATGCCGGAGGACTGGTGCTCACCTTTAACGGTCAGTCCCTCTCCCCGCTGGGCGAACCGGGCAAAGTGGTCCGCTTACGGGTGACCAAGGACGGCGTGACGACACCGCCGCCACAGCGGAAGAGCACTCCGCGACCGCAATCCCTGCCGCCGTCCGCGCTCGCGTTTTGACCGACGGGTTCTTCTTCATCGTCTTCCCCTTCGTTTTCTATTGACATTCATCGATGCTGTGGCTTTTAATGGAAGCCGCGTGCCGGCGTAGCTCAGTGGTAGAGCAGCTGATTCGTAAGCCAAAATCGCCCCTCGATCGTCGTCAATCATCGTCGGCTACAATGGGATGGAATGGGATCGAGTGCGGCCGGGTCTAGGCACAAAACCGGGCACAGTCCCGCCCCTGATTCACCGCTCGTTCACGACCCGCCTACTTTTGTGGAGGCGGGATTTTTTATGACGTGATCGACCATAATAGCGCGGCCCCTAGGATGCCGATCCGAAAAGCCGGCCACTCTCGCCGGCCTGGGGCTTCGTTACTCCATACGAGAGGCGTCAGGAGAGCGGCGCATGGGTAGGAGTGGCCGGACCAATTTTCGGTATTCCAGGGCGGAAGAGCGAGCGATTCTCACAGCGCTAGAGAGCGACCTGCTGGACCGTGTTGATCGACGGGCCGTTCTGGACGCCGTGACGAGCGCCGCCCGCACGGCCCTAG
>JBGPUQ010000150.1:0-3416 GCA_041491185.1 Nitrospiria bacterium
CCTCGTCCAGCTCCCCGGCATCAAGGATGCGCAGCGGGCGCTCGATCTGATCGGCAAGACCGCGCAGCTCGAGTTCAAGCTGATCGACGAAGAGAGCCCGGCCTGGAGCAAACTGCCGGCCTCGGTCCCGCCCGGGCAGGACGAGACCGTGGCCAGGGATATCGAGGGCAAGCTGGCCGCCGACGATGATCTGCTCTATGAACGGATCGTGGACAAGAAGACGGGCGAGGTCAAGCGCCGGCCCTATATCGTGAAGCGGCCGTCGGTGGTGACCGGCGACCTGCTGACCGACGCGCGGGTCTCCATCGGCCAGTTCAATGAATCGTATGTCTCGATCACCTTCAACGCCGCGGGCGGGGCGTTGTTTCAGAAGGTGACGTCGGAGAATGTGAAAAAACGGCTGGCGATCATCCTCGACAATACGGTCTATTCCGCGCCGGTCATCCAGGAGGCGATCTCCGGCGGCCGCGCCCAGATCACCGGCAACTTCTCGACGCAGGAGGCGAACGACCTAGCCATCGTCCTTCGGGCCGGCGCGCTGCCGGCGCCGGTCAAGATCATCCAGAACGTTACGGTCGGCCCCACGCTGGGCCGCGACTCGATCGAGGCGGGGATCCGGGCGGCGTTGCTGGGGGCGATGCTGGTGCTGATCTTCATGGTGATCTATTACCGGTGGTCCGGCCTGATCGCCGACGTGGCCCTCCTGCTGAACGTGATCCTCCTGATCGGCGCGCTGGCCGCGTTCAACGCCACGCTGACGCTGCCGGGGATCGCCGGCATCATTCTGACGATCGGCATGGCGGTCGATTCCAACGTGCTGATCTTCGAGCGCATCCGCGAAGAGCTGCGGCAGCAGCGGCCGGTCCGGTTAGCGATCGATGCGGGTTATGCCAAGGCCTTCGTGACCATCATTGATTCGCATGTGACCACCCTGATCACCGCTGTCGTCCTGTTCCTGCTGGGGACAGGGCCGATCAAGGGGTTTGCCGTCACGCTCAGTCTCGGTGTGAGCATCAATCTGTTCACCTCGATCGTCGGGACGCGCGTGATCTTCGACTGGATGAGCGGACGGCGAAAACTGGAGCGGTTGAGTATCTGAGCGATCCGACGGATCGGGCGCCACCGAGGGGGGAGAGACGACGCGTGCTGGAGTTGCTGGGAAAAACCAAGATCGATTTCATGGCGAAGCGCTTCTATGCCTTCGGCTTTTCCACCTGCCTGGTGCTGGTCGGCGTGGTGGCGCTGGTGCAGATCGCGCGGGGCCAGGCGAATCTCGGGATCGATTTCTCCGGCGGCACGGCGGTGCAGCTGCGGTTTGAGCGGCCCGTGTCGACCGCGGAGGCTCGCGCGGCGCTGGCCGCCGGCGGGTTCGCGGAGGCCGAGCTGCAGGAGTTGAAGACGGGGAACGCGTTGTTGATCCGGGTCAAGCGGCTGACGAGCATCGAGGAAAAAGCGGCGGAAAAGGTGACCGAACTCCTGCGGGCGAAATTTCCCGGCAATCCGATCACGGTCGAGGCGACGACGGAGATCGGCCCGACGATTGGGCAGCGGCTGCGCGATGACGCCCTGCTGGCGACGGCCATCGCCATGGTCGGGATCATGTTGTATATCGCCCTGCGGTTTGAGTTCCGATTCGGCGTGGCGGCGGCCCTGGCGACCTTCCACGACGTGCTGGCGGTGCTGGGCATCTTTTACCTCCTGGAGAAGGAGCTCACGCTGCTCATCCTGACCGCGCTCCTGACGTTGGCGGGCTATTCGCTGACCGATACCGTCGTGGTCTTTGATCGGATCCGTGAAAATCTCCGCCGCCGTCGACAGGAGCCGATCACCCAGGTGATCAACGCCAGCGTCAATCAGGTGCTGTCGCGAACCGTGATCGTCTCCCTGACCGTGTTCCTCGCCGTGCTGGCCATTTATCTCTGGGGCGGGGAGGTGCTCCACGATTTCTCGCTGGCGATGTTGTTGGGCGTCGTCGTCGGCACCTATTCATCCATCTTCGTGGCAAGTCCCCTGCTGGCGTTGTGGCGGCGGTCGACGCGGGCGTGATCCTGCTCGCGATCGCCGGAGGCGCGTAGCCGGGCCTTCTGAGAGGAGATTGCCGTGGCGCTTTCTTTGCCGACGTCCGGACGGTTGGGCGAGGCACAATTGCCGGCGCTCTTTCGGGCGTTGCAACGCGCGCAGGCGACCGGCATTCTGACGGTCACCCGCAACGATCAAACCAAGCTGGTCTATTTCAAAGCCGGCGACGTCGTCTTCGGCTCGTCCCGCTATGAGGACGATCGGCTGGGCGAAATGCTGATCAAATGGGGCAAGATCACCTACGCCCAGTATGAGACCTCGGTCCGATTATTAACGTCGACGGGAAAGCGGCAGGGGGCGATCCTGGTCGAACAGGGGTTTCTCACACCCAAGGAGTTGTTTCTCTCCGTGACCGCCCAGGTGAAGGAAATCATCCTGAGTCTCTTCACCTGGCTGGACGGCGACTACCGGTTCGAGGAGCAGGCGCTGCCGACCAACGAGGTGATCACGCTGCGGATGAGTTCCGCCTCGCTCATCTATGAGGGCATCCGCCGCCTCACCGATGTCACCCGGTTGTGCCGGCTGCTGCCGCCGTTCGAGACGGTCGTCGGCATGAGCACCGATCCCCGCGATCTGTTTCAGCCGGTGGCCGTGGCGAAGGCGGAGCGCGATTTTTTATCGCTGGTCGACGGCAACCGGACCATTCGCGATCTGCTCTGCGCGTCGACCCTGCCGGCGCTGCACGCGATGCAGATGCTCTATTTTTTGTTTGCGGCCGGCATCGTGCAGGCCAAATCGCCGGCGTCGACGAGCGAATCGTCGGAAGATTCGCGGCAACGGATCGAAGGCGAACTGGAGGCGATCATCGCCGAAGCGATCAGCCGGAAAAAAGAGGAAGAGATGGAAAAGAGCCGGATCGAGCTGTTTGAAGAGGCGACGGCGGACGAAGAGAGCGTGAGCCCAGAGGCGATCCAACGGGCCTATGAGGCGCTGGAGGGAAAAGACCATTACGAGGTGCTCGGCATGAGCCGCGATGCCTCGTCGACCGAGATCAAAAAAGCCTATTTCCGATTGGCCAAAGCCTATCATCCGGATCGGCACCACCAGTCCGGAATGGAGGCGTCCCATCAGATGCTGGAGGTGCTGTTCGATCGGTTGACGCAGGCGTATGACACGCTGATCAGCGGCACGGCGAAGCGGCGGTATGATGAAGGGCAGGCCTTCAAGCGCCATCCGCCGTCGACCGGGGCCAAGCCGGCCGAAGCCAAACAACGGGAGCAACAGGCGGCCGAACAATGGAAGCGCGGCGAAACCGCGTTGCTGGCCGGCAAGATCAGAGAAGCGGTCTATTGCCTGGAGTGGGCCGTGCAGATGGATGGCAAAAAAGCGCGCTACCA
>JBGPUQ010000151.1:0-3412 GCA_041491185.1 Nitrospiria bacterium
GACATGGCGTGGGTCGCGGCGGCCGGGCCGGGGACCAACCTGCTCCTCGCCGTCGTGAGTGGTCTCCTGTTCAAGGTGTTGCTCTGGGGCGATCACGACGTGCGTGCGGCATTGGGAAATCAGCTCCCGGTCTTTGGGCCCGGATGGAGTCTCAAGGCGGCCGTCCTGGTGCCGATCGCCTATATGTTGGTGGTGAGTGTGAAGATGAATGTGGTGTTGATGCTGTTTAATCTCCTCCCGATCCCGCCGCTGGACGGCGGGCGCGTGGCGGTGGGACTCCTGCCCGATCGGCCGTCGGCCGCCCTCAGTCAACTGGAACCGTTCGGGATGCTCATCATCGTGGTCGTCGTGTTTCTTGATCCGTTCGGATTCATGAGAGGCTATTTCTGGCCGTTGATTTCAATTGTGACGAACCTGATTCTGGCGGGATGATCGAGCGATGACGCCACGCCAGAAGGACTCACCCCAACCGACTCATCGCCCGCGCGTCCTGAGCGGCATGCAGCCGAGCGGGAAACTGCATCTGGGAAATTGGCTGGGCGCGCTCAAGCACTGGGTCGAGCTACAGGAACGGTACGACGGTTTTTTCTTTGTGGCCGATTGGCACGCGCTCGCGACCAATTATGCGCAGACCGGCACCATTCGGGCGCATACGCGGGAGATGGTGATCGATTGGCTGTCGGCCGGTCTTGATCCCGGTCGATCGACCATCTTTGTCCAGTCACGGATTCCCGAGCATGCCGTGCTGCATCTGATTCTCTCGATGATCACCCCGATTCCGTGGCTTGAGCGAAATCCGACATACAAGGAACAGCAGGAAGAGCTCAAGGAACGCGACCTGAGCACGTACGGTTTTTTAGGCTATCCGGTGCTTCAGGCCGCGGATATTCTCCTCTATCAGCCGCAGGTCGTGCCCGTCGGGCTGGATCAGCTTCCGCATCTTGAGCTCTGCCGGGAAGTCGCCCGACGATTCAACCGGCTCTACGCGCCGGTGTTCACGGAACCGGAGGCGCTATTGTCCGAAGCGCCGAAAGTGCCGGGCACCGATGGGCGCAAGATGAGCAAGAGCTACAACAACGCCATCTATCTCTCGGACCCGGAGCCGGTGGTGCGGGAGAAACTTCGGACCATGGTCACGGATCCGGCAAGAGTCCGCCGCACCGACAAAGGGAATCCGGATGTCTGTCCGGTGTTCACGCTCCATCGGGCGCTCTCTTCATCGGGGACGATCGAGCGGGTGAACGGGGAGTGTCGAACGGCGGCCATCGGCTGCATCGACTGCAAGAAGCTGCTGGCCGACGGTTTGGTCGCCGTCATGACCCCGCTGTGGGAGCGGCGTCGGCAGTTGGAGCAAGAGCCCGGTCGGGTGGACGAGGTCATTACCGCCGGCAGCGCGGCGGCCCAAACGGTCGCACAGCAGACGCTGCGCGCCGTGAACGATGCGATCGGGCTCTCGTAGGGGCGGGGCTTGCCCCGCCCAATATACGATAATGCGGGCGCAGCAAGCAGCGCCCCTACATCATGGTTATCGCGCGCGGACAGATGAACACGTGATCGTCCGGTTCACGGGCCTCATGCTGCTGGGCATGGTGCTCGTCGGCTGCGGAGCATGGTCATCCCAGGAACCTCAGGTCGACGGCGCGTCGTCGGTCACGATCACGGCCCCGCAGCCCGGTCAGGTTGTGCACGGCGAGGTGGTCGACATTTCCTATCGATTGATTCGCGGCCGCGCCGATGACGGCGACCATGTCCATCTCTGGCTGGATGGGCAGAATGAAGGGTTCAGTTTGCGCTCGCCCAAGCGGCTCAGGGATGTCGGCCCCGGCAACCATACCGTCCGGGTACGGGTGGCGACCTCGGGTCATCGCTTTCCGGGCCCTGAGGCCACGGTCAGCTTTCGGAAAGAATAAGGCGCACGCACCCTTCAGGCCTCTCCACTAGATGTGGACGGGCGAGCTTCAACCTCCCCCATATCTTGACAATAAGCTTGATTTTTCAGGCATTGTCTGTTATAAACGCACCTAATGGATGAGCCGATGATGACCGGTGCGGAGCCTGTGGTGTCGTCGGCCGGCATCCCTGAGCCCACGGGTGATCGGTCGGACGCCTCCGCGTATCAGATCAATCTTGAGAATTTTCAAGGCCCGCTGGATCTGCTCCTGCATCTCATCAAGGAACAGCAGATCAATATCTATGATATCCCGATCGCGCTGATCACCCAGTCGTACCTGGCCTATCTTGATCTGATGAAAGAACTCAACATCAATGTGGCCGGCGACTTTCTGGTCATGGCCGCCACGCTGGTGCACATCAAGTCGCGGACGCTCCTGCCGGTGTCCGCCGACCATGCCGACGGGCTCGAAGACGACGAGGGCGAAGACCCGCGGGAAGAACTGGTCCGGCGGCTGGTCGAGTATCAACGCTACAAGGAGGCGGCGTCCGGGTTGGAGCACCGGGCCGAACTGTGGCGGGAGTGCTTTTCCCGTCCGGCCGATCATGAAACGGCCGAGAGCGACGATATTCTGCTGTCGGATATCCAGCTCTTCGACCTGGTGGGGGCGTTGCAGCGGGTGATCGCGCGGCTGCCCAAAGATATCCCGTTCGTGGTGACGTCGGATGAACTCTCGATCAAAGACCGGATGGCGATGATTCTGGATGAGTTGACGATGTGCCCGTCCATTGATTTTTTTCAGCTCTGTATCCGTGAACGAACACGAGTCATGGTCATTGTGACCTTCCTGGCCGTATTGGAATTGATCCGGCTGCAACTGATGACCGTGCAGTCTCGCCCGTCGGAGCACGGCGGCGAGCTGATCCTGCACCGGTCGGAACCGCGGGGCGAACGTGAGCGCTCCTTTCCCGAGGAGGTGGAGTGATGAGCACGAATGGTGTCGCCGAATTGGAGACGGTGGTCGAGACAAATGTTGAGACACACGCACTGGAACGGGCCGCGATCGAAGCGATTCTGTTCACGGCGATCGAGCCGACCCCGATCGAACAATTGGCCCAGGCGGTCGGGATTGATCCATCACAGGTCCGATCGATCCTGGACGGCATCACGGCCCAGACCGAGGCGCCGGATCGCGGCATTCAACTCGTCACGGTGGCCGGCGGATACCGTCTGGTGACCAAACCGGAGGTCGCCGATCTGCTTCGCCGCTATCGGCAGGTGGCCGCATCGGTCCGGCTCTCCAAACCCGCGCTGGAGACCCTGGCCATTGTGGCGTACAAACAACCGGTGTTGCGGACCGAAGTCGAGATCATTCGCGGAGTGGATTGCGCGGGGGTCCTCAAGACGTTGCTCGATTATCGGCTCATCAAGATTGTGGGCCGTCGGGATGTGGTGGGCCGGCCGATCGTCTACGGCACCACCCGGGAGTTTCTCGAATATCTGGGATTGAACGACCTGACC
>JBGPUQ010000152.1:0-3313 GCA_041491185.1 Nitrospiria bacterium
CGCCACATCGTCCTGCGTGCTCAAGGGATTGGAGGCGCACAACGCGACCTCCGCGCCGCCGGCTTTGAGCGTGAGCATCAGGCTGGCCGTTTCGGTCGTGACGTGCAGGCAGGCGGCGATTCTCAACCCTTTGAGCGGCTGTTCCTTTTTGAAGTGTTTGCGGATGAGCCGCAGCACCGGCATTTCCTGCTCCGCCCACTCGATCCGTCCCGCGCCCCGATCGGCCAAGCCGATATCCTTAATATCGTAATCCACGTTTTCTCCTATTCTTCCTTAAAGGCTCTTTATTTTTCTTTGCAGCCAGTAGACAGTAGGCGGTAGCCAGTTAAACTCTTCATTGCCAAGGCTCTGACCGAGTTTTTTCTTTCCTGGCTACTGGACCCTGGTCCCCGCTTTTATAGTCCCGCTTCTTTGCGCAGCTTCTCCGCCAAGTCGGTCCGCTCCCAGGTAAACTCCGGCTCCTGCCGCCCGAAATGGCCGTAGGCCGCCGTCTTCTTATAGATGGGCCGGCGCAGATCGAGATAATCGATGATCCCCTTCGGCGTCAGCGGGAAGAACTGCCGCACCAGCGCGAGAATCTGTTCCTGCGCAATTTTCCCCGTCCGGTAGGTATCCACCAGGATCGACACCGGATCGGCGACACCGATGGCATAGGCCACCTGCACCTCGCAGCGATCCGCGATGCCGGAGGCCACCAGATTTTTGGCGATGTACCGGCACATATAGGAGGCCGACCGATCGACCTTCGTTGGATCTTTGCCGGAGAAGGCGCCACCCCCGTGGCTGCCGACGCCACCGTAGGTGTCCACGATGATTTTTCGGCCCGTGATGCCCGTATCGCCCTGCGGTCCGCCGATCACAAACCGGCCGGTCGGATTGATGTGGTACATCACCTGTTCTTCATCCAGCAGATGCGGCGGAATCACCGGCTTGATCACCTGCTCGATCACATCCTCGCGCAGTTCCTTCAACGTGATATCGGGGCTGTGCTGGGTCGAGATCACCACCGCCGTGACCCGCACCGGGCGGCTGTCCCGGTATTCGACCGTCACCTGCGATTTTCCGTCCGGCCGCAAATAGGGCAAGACATCCTGTTTCCGCAACTCCGCGAGCCGCCGGGTCAGCTTGTGCGCCAGGAGAATCGGCGTCGGCATCAACTCCGGCGTTTCATTGGTGGCGTAGCCGAACATGATCCCCTGGTCGCCGGCGCCGCCGGTGTCCACCCCCATGGCGATATCGGGCGACTGGCTGTGGATCGCGGTGATGACCGAACAGGTTTCAAAATCGAACCCGTATTTGGCCCGCGTGTAGCCGATGTCGCGAACGGTGCGCCGAACGATTTCCGGAATCTCGACGTAACAGTTGGTCGTAATCTCGCCCGCGACGAGAGCCAGGCCAGTCGTGACCAGCGTTTCGCAGGCCACCCGGCAATAGGGGTCCTTGCCAATAATTTCATCCAAGACCGCGTCGGAAATTTGATCGGCAATTTTGTCCGGATGGCCCTCGGTGACCGACTCCGATGTAAACAGATAATTGACACGACTCATGCTATTGCCTCCCTATGCCTCTCAGAGCGATCGCCGCGGGATGAGCCCACAAAAAAACCCCGTGCCGCAAAGCACAGGGCCGTCTCGCTCATTCCTACGTGGCAGCGACCTCGCTCTTTAGCACTTTTTTAAGGTGGTTGCAATCCGCTGACAAATCAATCCACCGTCATCGGTAATTCACTGTATACCAGTCCCGATTCGTCTGTCAAGCGGACGAAAATCGAGAGAATGGAGCCGGATGAAAACAGGTCTATTGGACGCGCCCCCGCTTCGTCAGAAGCGGGCAACACGATGCCGGGCCGATGGATTCGGCGACCGCCGCGTCATGCCTAGACGATGAACGACAAGCCCGCGGCATAGCGGCCGGTGCCACGCAACGGCCTGGTCCATTGCACGTAGGCCAGCGTGGGGATCGACAGCTCCGGCTGCGGCAACGGCACCGTAATGGTCAGCAATTGCTTGGGCGCCAGCCGCTCTTCCGTCACCAGACATAATCCGCCCCCGCTCATATCGTGCAGGCGGCCCTGCCCGCCCATCGCTTTGAGCGTGTCGCCGCGCTGGAGTACCGACCAGCGATAGGTCACCGTCCCATCCCCGAGCAACCGCACATGCCTGCGCCGGTTCTTGACTTTCTTCATGGCGTGCTACTATACTCCTTTCCACCGGCGTTGGCAATTCCCCTGTTTCGGGGGGGATTTTGGCAACAGGCGATACGCCGTCAAGGAGCGGTGTCAATGGCCCTATACGCTCAGCTCTCGGGGAAAAGGATTCTACAAAGCCGGACGCTACCCGGGCTCCTCCTGCTCACCAGCCGGGGAGATCTGGTCGGGATGAACCCCGTGGCCGACCGGCTCTTACGGCCCGGTGTGCGCGGCCAGTTCCTGCACGCATTACGCACCACACTGCAGCAAGAGCCCGCCCTGAGCCACCCCCCGACGCTCCTCCCCAACTCGCCCGCCGGCCCGTTTCTGCAATCGACCTTCCAGGCCGGCAGTCGCATGTTCGGGCTGCAAGCCTTCTGGCTCAACCACCAGCCCGAAGGCCGGCCGCCCCTGGTGGCCGTCCTCTGTGAGCGGATCACGCCCGGCCGGGCCGGCCAGCGGGTGATGACCAAGGCCAGTCGGCGGTTTCGCCTCTCCCCGCGGGAGATGGAAGTCATCCAGTCGTTGCGCACCGGCATGAGCGATAAAGAGATCGCGGCCAAATTAGGGATCGGCTTTGAAACTGTTCGTGATTATCTGAAAACGATTCGCCGCAAGCTGGGCGTCTCCACCCGCACCGCCATCGTCAACACCCTCCTGACGGCCTGACCGTCGGCCCCCGGCTCCAAACCGGTTGTTGAACGCGCATGAAGCTCGCGCGCAATAGGCGAGCAGATCAATCAATTGCCGCAGGCCACCTATCGCGGCAAGCCCGACCGAATCATCGGGCAACAACCAATTCTCACTACAAACGATACAACGGGCACAAACTCTCCGAGCCGGCGGTCGGGATTGAACATGCAACTGTCGGCCGCAGGCCGACGATCGATGAATGCCGAAGGCTTCCGCTCATGACAATCCCGACCGATCGATAAGGCAACCACTTCTGCACGTGATGACACGAAAGAATGGGCACAAACGATGGAGCCGGCGGTCGGGATTGAACCGACGACCTGCTGATTACGAATCAGCTGCTCTACCACTGAGCTACGCCGGCACGCGGCTTCCATTAAAAGCCACAGCATCGATGAATGTCAATAGAAAACGAAGGGGAAGACGATGAAG
>JBGPUQ010000153.1:0-3263 GCA_041491185.1 Nitrospiria bacterium
CTTCCCGGTTCATGGCTCCACCCTCAATGTTCCACTGACGGGGTGGCGGGATTTTCTCTGTCGTCTGTTTGGGTGGCGCAACCGGCGACTCTTTCCCGGCCGATAAGCCGAACCAGGCCATGGCGACGACAAGCCCCAACAAGGCCGGCAGGCCATACTCCACGAAACCGCCGACTCCGGCAGGACCGGCCAGCATGGCCCGGGCAGTGGCAACGAGTCCTTGAAAATCCTCGGGCCGCCGTTGCCAGGCCAACTGATCTTCGAGACCGTTGAGGATTCGGCGTGTCCACGCATGTTCGCCTTCCTCCAGCATGGTGAACGTGCGATAGGCAGACTGGATCGCTTCTTGGTAGAGCATGGGGATGGCGTGGCGAACGGCTGCTTTTTCGGCGGTCAGACGATCGAGTTGGGATTCCAGCCGCTGCACCCTGCGTCTATTTACATTTTGGCGCCTGTTGACTTCCCGCTGATAGGCTGCCTGGAAGAGAGATCCTCCCTCTGGAGCCCGGCGATAGGCGACGAGAACCGCCTCACCCAACTGTTCCTGCCATCGCCCGGCCCGTCTTTCCGTGAACTGCCGGAGTTCCTGCTCGGCTGCTGCCACGTCGCCTCGAAGCTGCACCTGCTGATCAAAGATCGCTCGCCCGGTGAAGGTGATCGCCTGTCCCAGGTTCTCCTGTAATCGTCCGGCTCGACCGCTTGCATACTGTTTTGCCTGCCGAGTCACGGCGGCCCATTGTTGTGCGAGCGTAATGAACCGTTCCTGGTCGTACCGAGCCACGGCCATGGTCATCTCGCCGATGATTTCCTGGAGTCGGCCCTCCGCAGACAACGTGTCGGGCCTGGCAATGGATGGTGTCAGGGGGCTGATGGAGAGCGCGACAATCACACCCATCAGCATGAGGAGACTCCCGGCTCTCCCGGTCCCGTCAGGATATTTGATGTCCCGTCTCTGTATCGGTTTCATTGTGCGTCCTCCTGTGTTGTTCAATCGTTCGGGCTCAACAGACAGGAGGCGAGCGACAGACACAGGGATCTCCATCCATAATGCGGGGAGAAGAAAAGGTGAGACGTTCAACCATCAGAGCCCCTTTCACACAGCTCTGAAACATGGCACTGCGCTTGCGCGGTGGAAAAAGCCAGACGATACGAGGTAAGAAACTGGGGGGTGGGGTCGGAACCCCCTGCCGCACAACACGCGGGGGCATCCGGCGACACTCTCTCTCGTTTCCTTATAGTCCTCTTAAACTCGAATGTCAAGAAAAAACGGAGGACTGTGACCGCCGGAACGATCAACGGCATGTGACGCAACCCAAGCCATAGACGCGTGCTGGTTTGCCGACCACAAGAGGGCCACCGACCATGGTCGTTTGATTGACAGTGGTGAACGCGGTCGCTATGCTTAGGGCGTGATGATCGGGACTGTCCGCTTGTGAAGATTTATCCCGCCGACCGCGTGCTGGAAATCGGCAGCGGCGATAATCCCCACTCCCGTTCGAATGTGTTGTGCGAAAAATATCTCCACACCGATACCGAACGGGCCGGACGGGCGGTGACCGACCGCCTGCTGGTGATCGGCGACGGCGAGCGGCTTCCCTTCAAGGACCGATCCTTCGATTACATCATCGCCAAGCAGGTGGTCGAACATATGGACGATCCGGCCGCCTGCTTTCGGGAAATGATGCGGGTCTCCCGGCGCGGCGGCCATATCGAAACGCCGACGGAATTTCAGGAGCGGATCAATCCCGATAAGAAATTTCACAAGTGGCTCATCAATCTCAAGGGCGGCACGCTCTATCTGAAGAAAAAACGGCCGGAGGATTATCTCAAGATCGGAGGGATCACCTCCTACCTCTACCACCACGACAAGGATTTTCAGACCTTTTATTTCCATCATCTCGACCTTTTTATCGTGCGGTACGAGTGGGAGCACGCCATTCGATACGAGATGATCCCGGAGAGTTCGGTGTTTTTTCTCGACTTTGAATCGGAGGAGTTTCGCCAGATGGCGCTTCAGGCTCACCCCGAGACATCGTGGAAGCGGTTTGTCCCGCCGATGGTCAAACGGATGCTCTTGCCGTTGTACTCGAAACTGGTGCGGTGGAGATCGGGGTAGACCGCCGCGTCGATTATTTGGGGAGCGGTTTGCCTTTGGTTTCCGGCGCCACGACCAGCACGCCCATCCCGAGCAGATAGATCAGCCCGATCAGGCTGACCGCCTTGCCCGGATCGAGGCGACTTCCCAAAAATCCTTTGATCATCGGTCCCGCCGAGGCCAGCACTCGTCCAATATTAAAACAGAAGCCGGCCCCTGTGGCCCGGATGTCGGTCGGGTAGAGCTCCGGCAGATAGATGGGAAAGCCGCTGAAGATGCCGTTGTTGAAGAAACCCAGGAGCGGAAGCAGCCATAAGACCACGACATAGTCCTTGGGGGTATAGAAGGTCACCGGCAGCATGACCAGACTGCCCAGGCACATGAGGAAAAAGGTGGGGCGGCGGCCGATCCGATCGGCGAGAGGGCCAAAGGCGAGATACCCGATGAGCGCGCCGGCATTGAGACTCATCACGGCATAACTCACGTCGCGATTGACCGTCGCCGGATCCAATTGTTGCGCGGCCAACAGTTGCCGGACCAACGTGGGCGTCCAATTGGTGGCGCCCCAGAGGCCGAAGACGGCGACAAAGGCCAGCGTTGACCCGGCCAGCGTGTGCCATCGAAGGTCCGGCCGAAACAACCGGGTCAGGCTGAAGGCCAACCGTTCCTGCTCCTGTGGCGAGGAGGTGGCGGCGTGACGCACCCGTTGCCGTTCGGCATGGACGTTGACCCAGCGTTCCGGTTCCTTGACCATCATCCGGATCGCGAGTGTGATGACGGCCGGAAAAATCCCGACGAAGAAGAGCACGCGCCAGCCGTAACTTCCCAGGAAGAGGTTGGCCAGGGCGGCGATAAAAAAGCCGGCCGCCCAGGCGGATTGGAGAATGCCGGCGGCTTTGGCCCGCTTCGCCTCGGGCCAGGTTTCAGCCACCAGCGCCGCCCCCGCCGCCCATTCGCCGCCGATGCCCAGGGCCGTGATGAATCGATAGACGGCCAGATGCCACCAGGTGTGCGAGAGCGCGGCCATGCCGGTGAAGACGGAATAGATGAGAATCGTCAGCATCAGCGTTTTGGTTCGCCCGAAATAATCGGCCATGATGCCGAAGAGCACGCCGCCGAGCGCCCAGCCGATCAGGAAGATCGAGAAGATGATGCCGCCGTACCATTC
>JBGPUQ010000154.1:0-3258 GCA_041491185.1 Nitrospiria bacterium
CGGCGCCGCGGTGAATCAGATCGCCGGCCATCTGGGCGGCGACACCGGACGCCGGCAAGTGGCCGTGGTGGAATCGACCGTGCGCGGTGTGTTCAACGGTGTGGTGGGTACGGCCGTGGTTCAGGCGATCCTGGCCATGATCGGATTCTGGTTGTCGGGTGTCCCGGGGGTGTTCCTGCTGGGCGCGGGTTCGTTCTTCCTGTCTGTGGCGCCGGCCGGTCCGGCGTTGTTGTGGTTGCCCGCCGCGGGTTGGTTGTACGTGAACGGCGCCACCGGCTGGGCGATTTTTCTGGCCATCTGGGGCGCAGTCGTCGTCAGCGGTTCTGATAATCTGGTCCGTCCATATCTGATCGGTAAGGGTGTGCAGGCGCCGCTTGCCCTGGTCTTCCTGGGCGGCATCGGCGGCATCCTGGCTTTTGGTTTTCTTGGTCTGTTTATCGGTCCGACGTTGTTGGTCGTGGCCTATAACTTGTTCCAGGACTGGATGGCGAGAAGCCGGATGTGAGAAACGCGATGCGAGTTTCGGGATGTGAGGAACGAGATGCGTGCGCGGAAGCGGTGTTGATGTCGCAGGAGTGACGTGATAGAGTTCGGCGTCGAATTCATTGAGGATCTTCAGCGGTATGAGGAAATACATCCGTCCCCGGTTTCAGAGCGCATAGATCATGCACATCATCACGACCACACTCCCTCTCAATGATCTCAAGAAGATGGCCGCCGATATGTTTGGCGATATGGTGAAAGCCGTGGTTGATATTGACCGGGAGCTGATGGCTGTTGACGCCGAACTCCATGCTGATTTGGAATCGCGCTTATTAGAGGACGGGTCACAACAAAAACATCTTTGGGGAATCAATCTCTATCCGGAGGTGTCCGGCGATGAATGTGTCGAGTTTGATTCGATGATCAACGTCCGCCCTTCACAAGGCAACAGGAGTCGGGGGGTGGAAAACGAGGCGATCCGGAAAAAAATCATTCAGATTGTCGGTCAAAGGATTGCGCGATGACCTATCAGCACCGGGAGCTGGCTGCGGGCCGTTGGAATGAGCTGTCGTTGGTCGAGCAATTGGGCCATGTCGGCAGTGAAGTCGAGCGAGCCCTGAAATGGAGGGAAAAAAATAATCCCGATTATTGCCTGAGAGCGTTTGAGCGCGCGTTGGAATTATTGGATCTGACGTTGGCGTGCCCCGCACACAGACATCGTTTGAGGGAAATTGCCCGAACGAGGGAGATATTGGTGGATTTTTTCTATGGCGAGAACCAATTTACCACAACGGGGAAATCTCTCAGCGCCTACTTTTTGCATTTTGCCTGTGCCGCGCGCAGAACATGAGCCTAATGATTTCGATGTCATTGGGATCACCCGGCAGCCCGCTGGGGTGGAGGGTTCTAGGTGTTCGAGGGGTGTCGCGGTGCGGGGTTTGCATTTGCGCGGGGCGATTATATAAACTACGGCGAGTTCACGGAACCGGCGGCGTACCCAAGTGGTAAGGGAGCAGTCTGCAAAACTGCGATGCGGCGGTTCGAACCCGCCCGCCGCCTCACCGTTTTCCCTATTTTCCTTCCATGATGTCCCTCCATTGCACGGTTGGCGGTTATGATGCGAGCCGAGGGAATCTTCTCATTGACAGCCGTCCGCTTGCTTGCCATAATTGAAATTAGATGAGCGGAACAGTGCACTCTCCGCCGGGTGGAGCCCATGCCGATTGATCCGGACGAACTCGAAGAACTCCAGGACATTGTCGAATCGCTGGAAAGCTGTCTGGGGCGGATGCAGGAACTCAATATCCGCCATCCGGTCTTCCAGGAGATTTTTACCCGCTGTTGCGAGGTGACCGACCGGCTCGATGAGCTGGTCGCCCAGTATTCGGCGGAAGACCGCTCCGGTCAGTGCTGACGGTCGGTGACCGGGGCGATTATTTCGCGGCCGGGATGATGACCGGTTCGGTCGGGGTCGGCAACAGGTCGAGGATGTTGATCGATTCCTCGTTGGTCCGATCGTACAGCGTGAGTCGAATGCCACTGATGGCGATCGTGCTGGGGCAATAGATCACGCCGTCCGTGGTGTAGCCCGGCATCAGTGTCTGTGATTTGAACGCCCCCATGTCAGCCTGGTCGTTCAGCAGTTTGGTCAGGGCATTCTCATATTGATTGGCTCGGGCCATGACGGTGCCGGTTGCACTGCTGGCGGCGCCGCCGGCGCCGCCGGTCACCCCGCCTCTGACCACGCCGCCCACACTGCTCGTCGCCGCGTTGAAGATCAATTCTCCCCCGAAAATCGATTTGAGCAACGGTCCGATGCTCGTGCCCTTGAGGGCGGCCTTGAAGACGTCCGATCCGACGACGAGGTTGACCGCCTGCTGCGGGCGGTAACTTTTATAGGGAGTCTCGTTGCTGAGGCAAAAGAATTGTGAGGGGTCCGCCACCACTTCACCGTCTCGCCGGTTCGTCATAATGATCCGAAAGGGAAAAACGCCCGCCTGCAGCATGTTGAACGGCACCTCTTCCGGTGGTGCCGTCGGTTGCCTGGGATCGATATTCATGCCCCGGCCCGGCGCGTAGGGGACGATGCCAACGATTACTCCACCGGTACTGGCATGGATCGGGTAGCTGTCCGCCGGATAGAGTGATTGGGGAAAGATCAGCGGGGGAAGTGTCTTGGAGCAACTGCCTGCGATGATTAGCACGCCGGCGAGCAGGACAGCTCGAACTGCCTGACGAACGAAGTCGGGGGCGAAAGCGATCATAACCGATTCATAGTGTAGGAGAAACAGCCCCGCCTGTCAATTTAGAAGTGAGGGGGAGAGCCGGATTCTTCCCCCGATCGGATCAGTGGAGCGCTTGTTGAATATCGGCCAGGACACGGTCGAGCATCGATGCTGTCAGCCGGCCGGTCTGGGTGTTTTGCTGGCTGGGGTGGCAGGCGGCAAAGAGTGTCGGTAAGCCTTTTCCCAAGGGATAGGCGGCGCCGTGCCGAAAGACTAATCCCCGCCGGGACGGCAGCCGCTTCATGGTCATCAGGGTTTTCAGATATTTGTCGAAGGCGATCTTGCCTAGTACCAGCACCGCTTTGACCTGAGCCAGCACCTGCAATTCCCTGACGAGGTAGTCTCGGCACCGATCCAACTCGGCTGGTTTAGGTTTGTTGGCCGGTGGGGCGCAATGAAGGACAGCCGTGATATAGGCGTCCTGTAATTGAAGTCCATCGTCCCGATGGGTCGACGTCGGCTGGCTGGCGAAGCCGGCCCGGTGGAGCGC
>JBGPUQ010000155.1:0-3254 GCA_041491185.1 Nitrospiria bacterium
CGAAACTGATAGGCCCGAATGGTGAGAATCACGATCGACACCACCACCACGATCCAGGAGGAGAGCGCGATCGGCCGTTTCAGAATATGCCGCTCCGGATTGCGATCGATGAACGGCAACGCGATCAGCAATATGATAAACGCCGTGGGCAGCGCGATCGCCCCCAAAAACTCCCCCCACTCGCCGGCAAAGAGAAATGAGAGCGCCGGGTCACGGAGGAGCTGGAATAAAAACATAAAATACCACTCCGGCTCCGGATTCAGATCGGAGGCGACCGGGCTGGCCTCCTCCATCAATTCATGGGGCCAATGGATCGCCAGCGCGCAGACGATGACAAAGACCACCGCCATCGCGACGATGTCCTTCCACACCTGTGTGGGAAAAAAATATTCCATCCGCGCTTCCAATTCCCGCTTGTCGCCTGTGAACGGGCCAGCCGGCCCGGCCTTGCGGAAGAGGAAGATGTGCAGCCCCGCCATCGCCATCAACGCGGCCGGCAGCACCATGACATGGATCACGAAAAACCGGCTCAGCGTCTGCGCGCCGGGCACGGCGCCGCCCCGCAGGAACCGGCCCAAAAAATCGCCGATCAGCGGCACCTTGTCGACAATTTCCACTCCGATGGTCGTCGCCCAGTAG
The DNA here is from genome assembly GCA_041491185.1 of Nitrospiria bacterium. Classification (GTDB taxonomy): domain Bacteria; phylum Nitrospirota; class Nitrospiria; order JACQCE01; family JACQCE01; genus JBGPUQ01. The sequence continues at coordinate 640 of JBGPUQ010000155.1, forward strand.
GAGCGTTGATCCCACGGGAGCAAATAGCCGGTGAATCCGAACCCCAGCACGACCATAAAGAGGAGGAGCCCCGCCAGCCACACCATCTCCCTCGGTTTTTTATAGGCGCCCCACAAATAGACCTGCGACATATGGATGAGGAGGACGGCGATCATCGCGGAGGAACCCCACAGGTGATAACTCAGGAGAAACCATCCATAGTCCACCTGCTCCATGAGGTATTTGGTGCTCTCCCAGGCGTGATCGGCTGTCGGGGCATAATAGAACATCAGCATCACCCCGGTCAGCGCCTGCATCGCGAAGACGAAGACGAGCACGGAACCGAAGACGTAGGCGTAGCGCGAGCCCCCGGCCATCGGCTCGTTGAGCATCTTGGCCTGCAGGGTCTTGAGATCGATCCGCTCGTCGATCCAGCGATAGACCGCATTCAGCATGTCAGACGATCCGGATCTGTGCTTGTTTGCCGGCTTTGAATTCCATGTCGATGATCTTGACCTCCCCGCCGGCGGTCACCTGCGTCGGGAGCAGATCCAGCGGACGGGGCGACGGCCCGTCGAGCACCTTTCCGGTCGAATCAAAGATGCTCAAGTGGCAGGGGCAGACGAAGGCCTGTCCGAAGACCCGGTGTTTTCTCCAGCGAAACGCGCAGCCCAGGTGGGGACATTTGCCGGACAACACGACCACCTCGGCGTCCGGACGATTTTTCCAGAGCAGATTGCCGCGTTCATCCCGGAACTCCAGGCTTTTTTCCCCGCCACGCTCCGCATAGATCTTCTCCCTCAGCTCCGGCGAGGGTTTGATCACCCAATGCGATTTTTCGAACTCCCGTTTGAGAAACCCCTCCTGAACGGTTTTTTGAAATTTCATCAATTTGGGGATGTCCGTTTGCGCCGACTGCTCCCGCCCGAGTTTAATCCAGCTGTTATTAAACGGCTGATACATGGGATACATGATATATTTGAGCGCCGGGAAGATGAGGGGCAAGGCCAGAACCGCCCCGATCGCATTGGTGAACTTCGTAAAAAAACTGCGGCGGGAGAGGTCGCGCTCCAGGAGGGGCAGCGGCACCAGGACTTCGCCGGGCGTCACATCCAGGTGGCGTTCCAGGTGGGCGATTTCCACTTCCTGGACCTGAACGAACTCCTCCCGATGGAAGCGGCCAAACTTCGCCAGATCACCGGACGCGCAATTGAGCCGGACCGTCTCGTCCGTCACGGCCGAGACATTGCCCTCGGTGGGCACCATCAGTTCCAGCCCGCCGGCTTTGACGACCAGATGGCTGATGTCCCGCGTCAGCGGATCGACAATCACACGGGCGACTTCGCCGATCTCCCGGTCCGTGCATACGACTTTTGACTTGATCTTGGGTTGCATCGTGTTCGCCGCCGGCTATTTGACCGAGTAACTCGGAGGAAAGATCGGTTTCGGCGTCTCCACGATCGGGTTCTTGAGCGTGACCAGATAGGCCACGAGCGCCGTCAGCTCATCCTGGCTCATCACATCGGGATATTTATCCGGCATCTTGTCTTTCTTCCGGTCTTCAAATCCATCGGCCTTCCACACATCGGGATGAAAGATTTTGTCCTGCATCTGGGCGGCGGTCGCCAGATTCCCGATATTGTCGAGCAGCGGCCCCCGCTTCTTGCCCCCCTTACCCCCGATTTTGTGGCAGTTGTAGCACTCCTGATCTTGAAAGACGAGCTTGCCCCGCTCCACCAGCTCCGGACCGCTCAAGCCGGCGATCGATCCCCCGGTGCTACTGGTCATCGATGCGCCGGCGCTCTCCACCCCGGATCCTAGATCGACATGCGCACCGGACGCCTGCAGCTGGTTCAGTTTGGCCAGGAGCTCATCGGCCTTGGCGGAGAGCTCCTTCGTCTTTGCGGCCAAGGACTCGGTCGCTTCGGGACTCCGCCGGTATTTGACCGTCTTTCGTGCAATGCCGTCAACTTCGGTCTGCGACGTAAACTGGGGCAACAGATGACTGGCGGCCACATAGGCGGAAGAACAGATCAGATAGAAGACAAGAATCCCGATGCCCGCTTTCCAGCCGCTGAGCGCCTTCGGCGAGGGCGCGTCCAGCAATACGAAGACGACAAATCCCAGCACGGCATAGGCGGCAAACATCCATTGGAAAATGGCCGGAAATCCCACCTGGCCGCTGCCCACCCACAACCCGGCACCGACGATCACAGCGACCGCCAATTTCCACCGGATGATCTGAAACCAACTCTTACGCGATGTCATCTCCCCACTCATGGACTACCCTTTCGCCTTGCTGCCGTGCGTCGTGCCGATCGCCAGCCAAATGGCCAAACTCACGATCGAGAAGAAGACCACCGTCAGAATGGTGACCACGACGCCGGCATCGGCCAGCGTCGGGGTAAAGCTTTCGGGACTCAGATCGGGCAGCAGATCATAGATATGAAAATATTTTCTGAGCGAGGAGCGCACCACACCCATCAACCCCATCGTCCAGATGGCGCTGAAAGCCAGGAAGATCAGCGCAAATTGCGACGAATACTCTATTTTCCCCCACCGGATCGTCCCCCGGCGAATCGCGCGGGTATAGAGGATAAAACTCAAGAGGATCATCAACACCATCAACGCGGCCG
>JBGPUQ010000156.1:0-3225 GCA_041491185.1 Nitrospiria bacterium
CTGGGCAAAGAGGGAGGCCATGCGTAGATCATACTCGGTAAACTTGCGCTTTTCCCCTTTTTCCGAGATGCGAAAGTTGATCACGCCGATCACGGTCCCTCTGACCTGCAAGGGCACCGACATCGCGGGAGAAAAATCTTTTGGGCGACGGATCAGTGATTTCAGATGGGGGTCATCTTTGAGATCCTCGGTCAACAAGAGCGGCTCCCGATGGGTGATCACCCATCCGGCGATCCCTTCGGCGATCGGCTGACGGGTCTGCGCCACAATATCCGCGCTGATCCCCTGGGACGCGATGATCACGAGGTATTGCCCGGTGGCATCGAGGAGCATCACGGAGCCGCAGTCGGCATTGACCAGCTCCAACGACGAGCGTAAGACACTCTCCGGTGTCCGCTGGGCATCGGTGATGGCATTGACGGAGCTAATCGCTTTATAGAGACTGCTGAGTTCGCGGAGCCGCCGTTCCACCTCGAGCTTCTTGGTCTGCTCATCCTGCAGATGGTGCTGTTCCGTCTGGAGCTCCTGCCCCAGCTGCTTGACCTGCCGCTCTTTCTGGATGACTTCCTCGATGAGTTGGGCATGGAGTTGCTTGAGGCCCCGCTCCTTGCTGATCACATAGAGACAGGCCAGGAGTGACAAGATGCCCAGCGCTGGGATCAGCGGACCGGTCTCTTCTTGGATGGCTAAAAAGACAACCGTCACCAAAAAGAGAATGATGAGAAAGAGCACAAACTGCAGTAGTTGCGATCGCTGTCGTTCAACCTGCGTTAAGTCCATAATTTTCAAGGGTAGCGGCTCCAGGTCATTTCGTCAAGTGACACCCGTCGGCAGAGCGGTGAGCCGCACACGGGGGTGGGAACAGGCGCGCACCGTCGCGGGAGCAAATGGCTGAACTGATTAGTGGGGCTTGGGCGGCGACATGGACGGCGGTTTCTGCGGAGGGGCGGAAGTTCCAAATGTCCGGATGTGCGTGATCAGCATCCACAGCTCATCATCGGTGAAAAAGAAATCCATCCGCATCATGTCGGTTTCATGCGAACCGTGTTTGAGCACCCAAAAGAGCTCGCCGTCGCTTCTGAGACGCTGAAATTTTGGGTTGGTGAAATTTCGCGGCTTCGGATTGATCCGGGATTTTTTCGTCAGCGGGCCGTCGCCCTGTCCGCCCACCCCGTGGCAGGCGACGCACGCCAGCGTGAAGAGCTCTTTTCCCCGGCCGAGGTTGGCCTCAGTGGACGGCACGGGATTCACCAATTGTTTGGCCTGCGCCAGCTGATCTGCCGGCACGCGGGGAATCCGGATATCCTTTTCCCGTGGCGCAGGGGGCGCCGCCCCCATCAGGAGGAGGGCGGCGGCCGCTCCGCTCACCCACCACACCACCCGATCGCAGACGGTTCGCATAATGGCGCCAATATAGCATGTCTCGCCTCCCTTTGCCAGCCGCTCCCCGTCATGGCTTGACCGTTTTCCCCTCGCGTGTTACGCTCACCCCCGCGCACTGATGACCATCACAAGGGGGATTGCCCATGGCCGGATGGATTCTGCTCGGCATCATCATCGTCACCGTCTTCTGGACGATTTTCTCGTACAACAACCTGGTCGGTCTGCGCAATCAAGTCAAAAACGCCTGGCACCAGATTGATATTCAACTCAAGCGGCGGCATGATCTGATCCCGAATCTGGTCGAAGTGGTCAAGGACTATATGTCATTCGAGCAGGAAACGTTACAGAAAGTCATCCAGGCCCGGAACATGGCCATGAACGCCCAGGGCGCCAAAGCACAGGCGGACGCCGAGAATATGTTGACCGGCGCGCTCAAATCACTGTTTGCCGTCGTGGAGAACTACCCCGATCTGAAGGCCAATCAGAATGTCGCCAGACTCCAGGAAGAGTTAACCTCGACGGAGAACAAGATCGCGTTCGCCCGGCAGTTTTACAACGACAGCGTCATGTCCTTTAACAACACCATTCAGATGTTCCCGTCGAATCTGATCGCCAACTCGTTCCAGTTCAAGACCGAGGAATTCTTCGCCGTTGACGAGTCGGACAAGGCCCCGGTCAAAGTCGATCTGCGATAGACGTTCGCCTGCGATGGCGCCTGACAAGATCCCCTGCCCCCAATGTGGCTATAAGAATAATCCCGGGGCCTTGACCTGCAACCTTTGCCAGCGCGTGCTGGCCCATGAGCACGATGGCGGGCCGGCGCAAACGCCGCCCTCCCACCCATCCGCCGGGATCATTTCGCCGCGACGCGATTTCTTTGTCGAAATCGCCGCGAATCGACGCCGGTCGGTGGTGCTGTTGACGTTGGTCACCGCCCTCATGGTGCTGGTCGGCGCGGTGATCGGCACATCGGTCGCACCCGGCGGTCTGCCCTACGGCATCGCCGTCGCCGCCGTGATCGCCATCGTGTTGGCGCTGGTCTCCTATTTTCAGGGTGATGCCATCGTGCTGGCCGTGAGCGGGGCGGCGCCGGTCACCCGGGAGGCGGAGCCCCAGCTCTTCAATGTCGTTGAAGAGATGGCGATCGCCGCCGGGTTGCCGATGCCGGCGGTTTACCTCATCGACGATACCGCCCCAAACGCCTTCGCGACCGGCCGCGATCCCCGCCACGCCGCGATCACGGTGACCCGCGGCCTGCTGGAGAAACTCACCCGGGAGGAGCTGCAAGGCGTCATCGGCCATGAGATGAGCCATGTCCGAAACCTGGATATTCGTTTCTCGATGCTGGCGGCGATTCTCGTCGGCTCGATCGTCCTCTTCTGCGATCTCTATCTGCGGTCGTTTCGAGTGGGGGGACGGTCCAGTCGGAGCCGGGGCGCATTGCCGTTTGTCATTCTCGCCGTTGTGCTGGCGATCGTGGCGCCGATCTTTGCCACGCTCCTCCAGATGGCCATTTCGAGAAAACGGGAGTTGCTCGCCGACGCCAGCAGCGTGCAGCTCACCCGAAATCCACTCGGTCTGGCCAATGCGCTGGAGAAGATCGCCGCCGACCCGGAACCGCTGGAGGCGGCCAACCGGGCGACACAGCATCTCTACATTGTGAACCCGCTCAAGGTCTTTGGAATGAACGCGAGCGCGCTCATGTCGACCCACCCCCCGACCGAAGCGAGAATCAAGATTCTCCGATCGATGGCTTGAGATGTGCGCTTATTTCAGCTGCTGACGGAAAAAGGCGATCATCTTCTGCCAGGCCTTCTTGGCCGATTCATGGCGATAGGCCTC
>JBGPUQ010000157.1:0-3220 GCA_041491185.1 Nitrospiria bacterium
CCTTCCCCGCCTATCTGCTCCTGCCATGGGTGAAACAATGGAGCGCAAGCAAGCCATAACGACTCGTGATGATTAGAGGTTACAGTTCCTGGACAGATTGGCCCCCCACTGCTATAGTTTTCCACGACCATGGCGAAGAAAATCGACATCCGCGGAGAGACCGTCTGGGTGCTCAATGACCTCGGAGAGCCCTCCGGGTCGGAGCCCAGGCGATCGCAGGCCTCACGGTCCGACCGGCTACTGGAGAGAAATCCGGCGTTGGCGTTTAGTTTGTCGGTGTTGATCTGGGGCGGGGGGCAGTTCTATAACCGGCAGTGGCAATTGGGTGTTCTCTACTTCCTGTTCATGGTGAATTTTTATCTCTTCCCGGCCGTGATCCTCGGCTACTGGGAGCCCATTACAACCGGTTTGAGGACGCTGGACGTGACCGCCTCCGAGATCCTGGTCACACTGGGGATCTTCTTCGTCGGTGGTCTGCTGGTGTGGATCATCAATGCCGTTCATGCGTACTATGGTGCGGCCGATGAACCCGCCGCGTTTGAGGGCGTGAAGAATCCCCTGCTGCCGGCCATCTGCTCACTGCTGCTGCCCGGGTGGGGTCAGGTGCTCAATGGCCAGGCGAGAAAAGGCGCCTGTTTCCTGCTCGTGGCCATGGCCGGGCTGTTTGCCATTGCCGCGCTGCTCGTGATTTCCTTTCTCTGGCCCACGCTGGATACGGCGATCGATCGGCGCTTCGCCGAGGGGATGCTGTTCGTGGCGGTGCTGTTGGTGCCGCCGGTCCTGCTGGTCTGGGGCGGCAGTGTCTATGATGCGGTGAAAGTCTGTGTCGACCCGATGAAGAAGCAGCCGATTCGAATACGGATGGAGTCGGCCGTCAACCGGATGCGCATGGCGGGGTGGCGGGGGTTCTTCCGGCGGGCAGAGCTCACCGTGATGTTCAGCCTGTACCTGGTCTTCTCCCTGACGCTGAGCCGGTATTATTTTCCGCAGGATTATTACGCCGCCCTGCTCAAAGATCTCCAAGCGCAAACCGCCCGGCAGCACATGGTGGTGATTCCCCGCCGCATTGACCGGTTGTTGCAATCGGTCTTCCCCGGCCAGTCACACCACTAACCGCCCCGGATGACCTCCCTCGTCCTTGCCTGGGATGGCATGCGGGGTTTCCAGTAAAAAGCCCTGAACGAGGGAAATGCCGAGTTCCCTGACCACCTGTAATTCTTCTTCGGTTTCGATGCCCTCCGCAATGATCCCCGCGGCGGCGTAATTTCGCAATGCCAGCACCAGATCCTTGGCAAATTCCTTGAACTGTCGCGAGGAGACGGCATGCAGGATGGTCGATCGATCCACCTTGATGTAATCAGGCATGAGCTGGGCGATAAACGGCAGTGAAATGAAGCCCGCGCCGAAATCGTCGATGGCGAACTGAAACCCCTGGTCGCGCCATTTTCTGGCGACCTGCAGGTGGTGTTCGATGTCGTGCAGCGCTTCCAACTCGGAAATCTCCAGGACGACGTCGGTGCCGGGGGGCTTCGGGACGGGGTCGAGGTGGTTCAGGAGATCGAAATCAACGTTGATGAAGACCCGCTGTAATCCGGCGCTCTGCGAGGCCTGCAGTTGCGAGTGAAAACAGATGCGTTTGAGGTCGTGCAGCTGTCCGACGGCCTGGTAGCGGGCGAAGAGATCCTGAATCGTCAGCTTGCCCCGCGGATCCCGGCTGAGCGCTTCGTATCCGAGGATCTGATGGGTGTCGATATTCATGACGGGTTGAAACACCACGGTCACGGCATCGGCATCGAGACGATATTCCTCCTCCCCGATGTGCACCTTGTCGCCCCCCCGTTTCGCGATGTAGAGCGCGCGATCGGCCAGTCTGATCAGTTCGTCCACGCTCCGGCCATGCTCGGGGTAGATGGCCACCCCGATGCTCAGATCGATCGCCCCGCGTTCCCGCTCGCTGATCGCCCGGATCACCCGCCGGATGCGCTCGGTGGTGATGGCGATGCCCTCCCGCGTGGCGTCGGTCAGGACGACCACGATTTCATCGCCGCCCCAGCGGAAGACGAGATCCGTGCCACGGGTGGCTTCCTGGATTTGTTCGGCGACAGTTTTTAAAATCTCATCCCCCACATGGTGGCCCCGGGTATCATTGATCTTCTTGAAGTGATCGAGGTCGCAGAGGAGAAACGCGAGGGAGTAGTGATTTCGATCGGCCCGGACAAGTTCCGCTTCAATCCGGTGGTTGAAGTAGCGCCGGTTATAGAGCCCCGTGAGGGTGTCGCGAATGGCCTGCTCCGCCAGCGCTTCTTGCGCCCGCCAGCGCCCGAAGACCAGGCCCAGGTGGGTCCCGAGTTTCTGGACCGCATCGAGAAAATAGGGATCAGGATCCCGAAAGTCCGTCGAAAAAAATTCGAAGACGGCGAACCATTCATGGTCGACCATAATAGGAAAGGCGAGCGCCGCCTTCAGGCCGGCCTTGAGCGCATAGGGCGCGCGCGGAAAGTGATCGGCCGTGGCGATATCGGCAATCCATGTCGGCGTCCCGTGTTCCCAGACCTGCCCGGGCAGCCCGATGCCCTTCTCAAATCGCATCCCCAGGCTGGCCACCCGAAATTCCGTCGCATTCACATCCGCGTAATAGGCCTCGGCCAGGCACTCCAGCGTTTGTTGCGATTCATCGACCAGCCAGGCCTGAGCGACCTGCCATCCCTTGAGAATGCAGATGCGTTCCAGACAGCGCGAGATCATGGCATGGAACTCGACCGACTCGTTGGCCGTCGAGGTGACGTCAACCAGCAGTTGCAGCGCCTCCTCGGCCTGCTTCCGCGTGGTGATATCCTGGGCCACATAGACCGTGCCGAGGGGAAAGCCATCCGGGTCCGGAATCGTGGAGGCGGAGACGATGACATCCAGGCGCCGGCCGTCCTTGGTCCGCCAGACCATGGCGTAATCCCGGAGTGTGCGGTCCATGATCCCCTCTCCGGGGTTGGTCGCGACCTTGGTCGGCAGCGGAAGAAAATCGGAGAGCGGCCGGCCGAGAAGTTCGGCCTCGTGGTAGCCCAGCATGGTGCACGCGGGCGGATTGATGGCGCCGATCCGGCCATGGAGATCGATGACGATGACGGCCCCGTGCATGGTGTTGAGAATCTGATGGGCCGTGAAGGCCGACCGGATATCGACCAGGCGGTACCGCCAGCTCGCGCGGGCGGACATCACCAGATAG
>JBGPUQ010000158.1:0-3216 GCA_041491185.1 Nitrospiria bacterium
ATCGCATGGGGCTGCGTGGTCAGCGTCAGGACCACGTTGACGAATTGCCCCGGCCACAGGCTCTTCTGTTCATTCGGAAAGAGGGCCTTCAACTGGATCGTGCCCGTGGTCATGTTCACGGCGTTGTCCACGAAGGTCAGTGTGCCTCGAGCCGGAGGCGTCTTGCCGTTCAGGGTGATCGCCTCGACGGTCATCGGGCCGCCCGCCCGGTATTTTTGGATCTCCGGCAGATTTTTTTCCGGCACGGCAAAGATCACATAGATCGGTCGGACCTGATTGATCGTCACCAGCGGATGATCGGCGTCGTTCGCCTTGACCAGATTGCCCGGATGGACCAACAACGTTCCGGCGACGCCGTCGATGGGGGATCGGATCGAACAATAGTCAAGCTGGAGCTTGGCCTGGTCCACCGCCGCCTGGTCCCCGCGGATGGTGCCGTCAAAGGCGGCGGCGTTCGCGCGAAGCAGATCATATTGCTCCTGGCTCACATATTCTTTTTGCAGCAGTTGTTCGTAGCGGCGGGCCTCCTGCCTCGCGTTTTCGGCCTGGGCCTGGTCCCGGGCCAGATTGGCCTCCGCCTGTTGAAGTTGCACTTCGAAGGGACGGGCATCAATGGTCAGGAGCAGATCGCCGTTCTTCACCTCCTGGCCTTCTTTGAAAAAGGCCTGCGTCAGCGTCCCCTCAACCTGGGCTTTGATCACGACGGTGGAGTACGCCTGCACGTTCCCGATGGCGCGCAGTTCCACCGGCACCGGTTTCTGCACGGCGGCGCTCGCGATCACGGGAACGGCCGGCCCCTTGGGGGGGCCCTTCCCGGCCGGCTGTCCCGCAGAGCCGCCGGAGCAGGCCGACAGCAGGGTCAGCGCGGCGACGAGCCACCCCATCACCCTGATGTGCGCCCGGCCGCCTGTCATGTCAGTGACCATTCTGGCCGACCATCTCCTTGAAGACCGTCCCCAGCACCGTCATCCCCTCCACAATTTTCCGGAGTTCCTCGGGAGAGCGATCGGCCAGGACCTTCGCCATGATGGAACAGGTGGCCCGACGGACATGATGCAGACGTTGCGCGCCGGGTTTCGTGAGCGCCAGCACGATGCAACGGCGCTCCCTGGGATGTCCGGCACGGCTCACCAACCCCTGCTGCACCAGACGATTCACGATCGCGGAGGCGGTGGGAGGGGTCACCCCGAGATGCTCGGCGACACCGGCAAGGCTGGAGTCCGGGGAAAAACTCAGAAAGGCCAGCGTTCGCAGTTGGGGAACGGAGAGAAAAGCGGCGCCCTGGCGGCGGATCTCCCGGCGGAGGTAGCGCATCACCACGGGCACCGACTCCATCACCTCGCGGGCGCAACGATCGGCCGCCGACTTCGGCGCGGGCTTCCGGCCTGTCCCGTTTCGTGCGATGTTCCGGCCGTGCGTCGCTTTCATCGTCTCCGCCGCATGATGATCGTATTACTATGCCACACTAACTATTAGCTTGGCTAAATTATAATGGACCACCGTTTCGGCTGTCAAGTTCCCCCCGCCCCGATCCCGATGGGAGGACCGGTTGATCTCTTTTTGATGCGATGCCGACCGATTTTTACACCGTTTTGATAGACCGCGTGCTAGGATGAGCATCGTTTCACACGCGCGGAGGTCTGTATGGATCTTCTTTCTCTCGGTTTGGCGGGGCTCTTCTTCGTGATCTCCGCATGGCTCTTGACCGTGCTGGAACGGCTGTAGATCCTCACGGGTAAACCCGTGGGGATCTACCCAGCGAGCAAGGCGAGCGTGAGAGGGAGGCTCCATTCCGCCTGTACTTGAGGTACTAAGATTAGCCGCACACATAATTGGACGGTGTGCGGCGAGCAAGCTTTGAGGGAGGGGGCGACCTGCCTGCCGGCAGGCAGGCGCGAGCCCCTACAATAAGGAGACGACATGAACGGCTTCTATATCATTGGCGGAGTGCTTTCGCTGGGGCTCCTGATCTATTTGATGATCGCGCTGCTCAAACCGGAGCTCTTCTCATGACGACCAACGGATGGTTGCAAATCGGACTCTACCTGATCGTCCTGGTGGCGTTGGTCAAACCGCTGGGCTGGTACATGGCCCGGGTCTATGAGGGCCAGCCGATCTGGCTGGACCGTCTCTTCGGTCCGATCGAACGGGCCATCTACCGGCTCTGCGGAGTTCGCGAACAGGAAGAGATGGGGTGGAAACGCTACGGAATGGCGACACTGGTCTTCAGCGCGGCGGGTTTTTTTCTCCTCTATGCTTTGCAGCGGCTTCAGGCCTATCTGCCGCTCAACCCGCAGGGGTTCGGGGCCGTCTCCCCCGATTTGGCCTTCAATACGGCCACCAGTTTTATCACGAACACAAATTGGCAGGCCTATGGCGGCGAGACGACCATGAGCGACCTGACCCAGATGATCGGGCTGACCGTGCAAAATTTTGTCTCGGCCGCCACGGGCATGGCCGTGCTGGTCGCGCTGATCCGAGGACTGGCGCGCAAAAGCTCGGAGACCATCGGCAATTTTTGGGTCGACCTGGTCCGGAGCACGATCTATATTCTTCTCCCGCTGTCGTTTATTTTCTCGATTATGCTTGTCTCCCAAGGAACGGTGCAAACGTTTAGCGAGTACAAAAAAGTCGCGTTACTGCAACCGGTCACCTACGATAATCCAGTCACCGATGCCAACGGCCAGCCGGTGCTGGATGAGAAGGGCCAGCCGAAAACCGAAAAAGTCACGGTGACGGAGCAGGTGTTGGCCGTTGGCCCGGCCGCCTCGCAGATCGCCATCAAGCAGCTCGGGACGAACGGCGGCGGCTTTTTCAACGTCAACTCCGCTCATCCGTTTGAAAATCCGACGCCGCTGGCGAATTTTCTGGAGATGCTGGCGATTCTTCTGATCCCGGCGGCGCTCTGCTACACCTTCGGCGCAATGGTGGGCGATACGCGACAGGGATGGGCCATTCTGGCGGCCATGTCAATCGTCCTCGTGGTGTTTATCGTCGGCGCCTACTGGGCGGAATCGGCCGGCAATCCCCTGCTCGCCAGGATCGGTATCGACCAAACGGCCGGAGCACTCCAGTCGGGCGGCAATATGGAAGGGAAGGAAGTCCGATTCGGCATTGCGAACTCGGTCATCTGGGCCACAACGACCACCGCGGCCTCCAACGGGTCGGTCAACTCGATGCACGATTCCTTCACCCCGCTGGGCGGACTGGCGCCGC
>JBGPUQ010000159.1:0-3215 GCA_041491185.1 Nitrospiria bacterium
CCCTTGACGCTGAGCGGATCGAGTTTCTCCTCACGGCACAGGAGTAAAAATTCGATGAGTTCTTTGCGCGCAAAGGCCTCCCGCTGGGGCACGGCGGAAAAGACGGTATTCAGTGCGTCAAAGACCAGAAACCCCCCGTCGGGCCGTTTGCCGAACCGCGTCTCCACACCCAGAATGGCCACGAGCACGGAGGTATCAACCCCGTAGCGCTGCTCCACCGCCTGCAAGAGTTCCCGATGGTTCTGAAGATAGATCTTGCCCTGGCTGATGACCTCCGGGGTGATGAAAATCGCCCGGTACTGGTTATACGGCAGTAGTTCCGCCGGCTGCTCGAATTTTTTGGGAATTTCCGGTTGAAATTTTGTCTGGCTGAACAGCTGTTCCAGTTTGTGTTGATCAAATCCGTATTTGGAGTGCAATTCGTTGAGGAGGGAGACATATCTGGGTTCTTTGAGCCGTGGGGCGAGCGAGGCCTCCCCCGTCTGCGCCTGCGCCGTGCTGGTCTTGCCGGGAAGCGCCGGCGCGCAGGCGACCAGCACAAGGAGTAGGTGGCCGAGCAGTGGTCGAGAGAGTCTCATTCGGGTTCGCTGGTGTGGGTCGTGTGGCTGCGTGAGTATTCTATCAGAGTGGAAGGACTCTGGAAAGGCCGAAATAGACTCGACCATCATGCCGAATACTTGACATCATGATCGGGGTTGGTTTATGGTGGGGTCACAACTGAATCGCAAGAAGCGGACAGGTCGCCCAGGGCGTTCGCGCCCCGGGCAGTAAGAGGGAATCCCGTCCCACGATCGTGAGCGCGTGGGCTTGTAATCGGGAGCGGTCCCGCCGCTGTATGTGGGGACGAGCGCTGCACGTCGATGCAGACAGCCACTGTTCGCCGAGTGCGGACGGGAAGGCGCGGCGCCCATCCTGCTGCCGGAGGCAGCAGGATTATAGTCGAACGATCCACAAGCCAGAAGACCTGCCTGTCCGCCCGATCAGCGCGCCGCCGATGTGTAGCGGTCGCTCTGACCTGTGGGTGAAGGAGCAGGGTGCAATCCTCAGGGTGTTTCACAACACCGTGAGGATTTTTTTATGCGTCGACGATGGCTCCTTCTCTTCCTGCTACTGACGGCGTGCTGTCTCCCGCCGCCGGCGTCGGCCATCGAGTTGGGATCGGTTGCTCCGATCACGCTGATGGATGATGCGGGCCGCTCGGTCACGGTGGCCACCCTTCCCCAGCGGATCATCTCACTCGCGCCGAGCGTGACGGAGCTGCTCTTTGCGCTCGGGGCGGCCGATCAGATCGTGGCCGTGACCCAGGCCTGCAATTACCCGCCGGCCGCCCTCTCCAAAACGCGTCTGGGTTTTGCCAACAGCGCCGTGGAGCAGATGATCATGCTGGAGCCCGATCTGGTGATCGGTATCGTCGGCATGGTCAAGCCGCTCACGATCGAAACGCTGGAACGGCAGCGCATCCCGCTCCTGCTCCTTGAAGCCAAAACACTGGGCGATATCACCCGGCACATCCGCTGGATCGGCCGCGCCACCGGCCGGCTGGTCGAGGCGGATCGATTGATCACCCATCTCGAAGCCGAGCGGGAGGCCCTGGCCGCGCAGCTGCAGGGCGTCGAGCCGCTGCCTGTCTTTTATGTCGTCAACGGCGATCCGCTCATGACGGTCGGCCCCCACACGTTTATCCACCAATTGTTCGAACTGGCCGGCGGTCGGAATATCGCCGCCGCGGCCTCGGGCGCCTATCCGCAATTCAGCATCGAAGAGCTGCTGGCGGCCGATCCCGCCGTGATCTTCTTTGCCGGACGGCAATTTGCCCCGTTGCCCGATGCGCAGGCCCGCGTGTGGCGGCGCTGGCCGATGCTGCGCGCCGTGCAGCAGGGGCGGTTGATGTCGGTGCAGAGCGATCTGGTCGATCGGCCGGGGCCCAGGATTTACGAGGCCGCCTGGCAATTGGCGGAGCAGTTGCATCCGGAACGGTTTGCTCAAGCGGCCGGAGTCTCGCCGTGATGAAGCGATGGAGTCAACTGCGCGTGGTGTCGACGGCCGCTCTCTTCCTGTGTGTGTCGGTGGTGCTCGCGCTGGGGTGGGGCAGCGTCTCGATTCCATGGACGGCGGTGCCGGCGTTATTGTGGCAATGGCTCAGCGGCGCGCCGCTGTCGCCGCAGGCGGTCGTGCTCTGGGAGATTCGCCTGCCGCGCATTCTTTTGGCCGGGACCATCGGCGGCGTGCTGGCGGTGATCGGCGCGGCCTTGCAGGCGTTGCTCCGAAACGCGCTGGCCGATCCCTATGTGCTCGGCGTGTCGAGCGGCGCCGCGCTGGGCGCCGTGATCGGCGGGTTGGCGGGCGGGTCGGTCTACGGGTCGAGTTGGACGCTCTTTCTGTGGGCGTTCGGCGGCGGGTTGCTGACCCTGCTGCTGCTCTACCGGATCACGGCGGTCCACGGCTTCCTGCCGGTCCAGACGTTGCTGCTGGCCGGCGTGGTGATCAACGCGATCTTCTCCTCGCTGGTGCTCCTGGTGGTGGCGATGGTCGATCCGACGCGCCTTTTTGGCTTGCTCTCCTGGCTGATGGGGAGCATCGGTTCGGCCGACTACCGGATTGTGGGACTGCTCTTCGGCTACAGCCTCATCGGTGTGCTGCTCCTCATCAGCCGGGCGGAGCAGCTCAATCTGCTCACGCTGGGTGATGAATCGGCGAAGAGTCTCGGCGTCGAGCCGGAACGGGTAAAGCGGCTCGTCTTCGTGACGACCGCGCTCCTGACCGGCGCCGTCGTCTCCCTGAGCGGCATGATCGGGTTCATCGGGATGATGGTGCCGCACGCACTGCGATTGCTCATCGGCCCGGATCATCGGCGACTGCTGCCCGCCGCCGCCGTGACCGGGGCCGGGTTTCTGATCCTCGCCGATCTGTTGGCGCGCTCGCTGCTGGCGCCGACGGAATTGCCCGTCGGCGTGATCACCGCGTTGTCGGGCGGGCCGTTTTTTCTCTACCTCTTGTGGCGCCGGCGGCACGGAGTGGTCCTGGGAGAGCGCGAATAGCCATGGGCGCGCCAGCCTATCATCTCACGGGGGTGGGGTTTTGCTATCCGGGGCGCCGGGAGCCGGCGCTGCGCGGGATCGACCTGACGATCGAACCGGGCGAATTTCTCGGCGTGATCGGACCGAACGGCTCGGGCAAAAGCACGTTGTTGAAGCTGCTGGCTGGATTTTTTCCTC
>JBGPUQ010000160.1:0-3194 GCA_041491185.1 Nitrospiria bacterium
GTATGGCGGCAAAACAATACAAAAAACTCGGCTGTCTGGATGTGAACCCCAAAGGGGGCTGCGCATTTGAAGTCCAGGCCGAGACGGCAGAAGAGGTGATGCGGCTCGCGGCCGATCATGGAAAGAACGCGCACCAGATGACCTCGGTCCCGCCGGAGATCGCGGCAAAGATCAAGGGCGCCATCAAAACGGTCACGGTCAACGTCTGACGCCGCGGCAACTGACTCTCCCATCGACTCCGCTGCCGCAGAAGTCCATGGATCATCTCACGGGCCGCACCTCTTCAAAGAGGTGCGGCCCCATCAGTCTTTGATGGTAATCGTGGTATTCGTTTCTCTCTGACGGGTGCGCAACGTCACCGAGTAATCTCCCGCCGGCAGATCGGTGATGGTGATCCGGCCGACGAGCTCACCGATGCACTGCACGCACACCTCCTCCCGCCTGACCGGGTAGAGCTCGACATCGAGGTGATGATCCGTCATCTCGACATGTCCCCGTATGGTGTAGCACGGGTTCGGGGTCTGGATCGCTTCGGTGAGGATGACACTGTTCCCCGCCACGCGGATCTCAGGCAAGACGGGCCGGCTTTGACAGGCCGCGGTCAGGGTCTCGACTGTGTAGGGCGGCGGAGGGTAGGTGCGTGGCATGGAGGCGCATTGCGAGAGCAGCAATAGCAATAGGACGAGGGGCATGAGGGTTGTGACCGTGCGCGCCATCGCCCCATTATAAGGAACCCTCGGCCAGAAAGGTAGCGCAACCTCGGCCGCACGATGAGCGCCGTGCTGCCCCAGCTGCGGCCCGGTCACGTCGAGACCGCCTTGCTTCCACATCGTCCTTCTGCTACGATGCCGGGCGTTGCAACACGCTGCACTCACCATCGCCACGTGTGATCGTCGCTGATGCTGCGCTTTTTCGTTCGCCGCTCCGGCCAACTCCTCATCACGCTGATGGGCATCACGGTGCTGACCTTCGGCATCATGCATCTGGCGCCGGGCGAACCGACCGCCGTCCAGAGCGAGATGAACCCCAAAGTCTCGGCCCAGGCGCGCGAGCAGTTGCGCAAACTCTACGGCCTCGACCGGCCGCTCTGGATTCAATATAAAGACTGGCTGACGCGGATCGTCACGCTCGATTTCGGCACGTCGTTCACCGACGGACGATCGGTGAGCCGGACGATCGCCGAGAAGATTCCGATCACGCTCGCGATCAACCTCCTCTCCCTGTTCCTGATCGTGGCCGTCGCCACCCCCATCGGCATCTACGCAGCCGTACGTCATCATTCCTGGTTCGATAAAGCGACCACCGTCTTTGTCTTCATCGGCTTTGCCATGCCGACCTTCTGGCTGGCGCTGCTGCTCATGCTGCTCTTCGGCGTCGCGCTGGGCTGGCTGCCGATCTCCGGTTACGAAACCCTCGGCGTCGAGATGTCGTTCGGCGGGCGGCTGCTCGACTGGGGGCGCCATCTCCTGCTGCCCATCTTCGTCTCGGCCTTCGGGGGGCTGGCCGGCTTTTCCCGCTATGCCCGGTCGTCGATGCTGGAGGTCACCCGGCAGGATTATGTCCGCACCGCCCAGGCAAAGGGGCTGGATGAGCGGACGATTATTTTCAAGCACGCCTTCCGCAACGCGCTGATCCCGATCGTCACGCTGCTGGGGCTCTCCGTCCCCGGCCTGATCGGCGGGAGCGTGATCTTCGAGACGATCTACGCCATTCCCGGCATGGGGCAACTCTTCTACCAGGCGGTCACGGCGCGCGACTATCCGATCGTGATGGGGATTACGGTCATCGGCGCCGTCCTCACGCTCCTGGGCAACTTTGTCGCCGACCTCTCCTACGCGCTGGTCAATCCCAAAGTCCAGACGACGGCGCCACCACAGGAATAGGAACCTCGCATGCAGGCGCTCTGGCGACAGCTTCGCCGCAACCGGCTGGCCCTGACCGGCGGCCTCATTGTCGCCGCCATGATGGCGGTGGCAGTGTCGGCGACGCTCCTGGCCCCCTATGATCCCTCCGCCATTCATGTGAACATGATCTTGATGCCGCCCTCATCCGATCATTGGCTCGGCACCGACGCGCTTGGGCGGGACGTCCTGAGCCGGATTCTCTACGGCACCCGGATCTCGCTGCTGGTCGGCTTCGTCGCCGTCGGCATCTCGATCGTCATCGGCGTGATCGTCGGCGCGCTGGCCGGCTACTATCCCGGCTGGATCGATACGGTGCTGATGCGGCTGGTCGATATCATGCTGTCGATTCCGACCTTTTTTCTGATCCTCGCCGTCGTGGCGCTGGTCGGTCCAAATCTTTTCAATATCATGGTGGTCATCGGCGTGACGAGCTGGATGGGGGTTGCCCGGCTGGTGCGGGGCGAGTTTCTGGCGTTAAAGGAAAGCGACTACGTGGTCGCGGCCCGGGCGCTGGGCGTGCCGGCCGCCCGCATCATCTTCCGCCACATCCTGCCCAACGCGATGGCGCCGGTCTATGTCTCGACGATTCTCGGGATCGCCGCCGCGGTGCTGGTGGAATCATCGCTGAGCTTTCTGGGGCTGGGCGTACAGCCGCCGACACCGAGCTGGGGGAATATCCTCACGGACGGCAAGGCCAATATCGAGATTGCCTGGTGGCTGTCGTTCTTCCCCGGCATCGCCATCCTGATCACCGTGCTGGGCTATAACCTGCTGGGCGAGGGGTTGCGCGACGCGCTCGATCCAAGATTGAAGAGATAAACCGGTTCACGGTTCACCGTTCACAGTTCATGGCCAGAAGGAGATTTTTGCTGTGAACCATGAACTATGAACCGTGAACTCATTCACTGATACCATTCGGCCTTGTTCGCCGGCACATACCACTCCTGCGCAAAGTTCCACCAAATGCCCAGCGGGGTCTGCTTCACACCCTTGAAGCGCTTATGCAGGATGGGCAGCGCCTCGGGATAGTACAGAAAGGTGTAGGGCTGCTCGTCATTCATGATCCGGTGCAGTTCATGGTAGATTTTCTGCCGCTCGGCCTGGTCGCACGTCTGGCGCCCCTTGATGAGGAGTTCATCGACTCTGGGGTTGGCGTAGGAGACGAAGTTGAACTCCGATTCGGCCGTCTTGCTCGAATGCCAGATCTCGTAGGCATCGGGGTCGCGGCCCAACGACCAGCCCAGGATGATCGCTTCAAATTTTCGCTTATCGATAAATTCATGGAGCAAC
>JBGPUQ010000161.1:0-3136 GCA_041491185.1 Nitrospiria bacterium
GTGGAATGAGGTGACGCCGTGCAACATCCATTTGAACCGGCTTGCGCAGTTCGCCAAGGAGGGCGTCCGGCAGGCGGGCGGCATGCCGATCGAGTTCGGCACGATCGCCGTGAGCGACGGCATCGCGATGGGCCACGAGGGGATGAAGGCGTCGCTGATCACGCGCGAAGTGATTGCCGACTCGGTGGAGCTGGTCGCCTTCGCCGAACGGTTTGACGGGTTGGTCACGATCGCCGGCTGCGACAAGAGCCTGCCGGGGATGGTGATGGGGAGCCTCCGGCTCAATCTGCCCTCTGTCTTTCTGTACGGTGGGACGATCATGCCGGGCAGTTTTCACGGCCACGACGTGACGATCCAGGATGTGTTTGAAGCGGTCGGCGCCCACGCGATGGGCAAATTGCCGACGGACGAGCTCAAGGCGCTGGAGAATGTCGCCTGCCCCGGCGCCGGTTCCTGCGCGGGCATGTTCACCGCAAACACGATGGCCTCGGCGATCGAAGCGATGGGCATGTCGCTGCCGGGCAGCGCGTCGGTGCCCGCCATCGATGAACGGCGAAATCATCTGAGCGTCGAGAGCGGTCGCGCGGTGATCGAGCTGCTCAAGCGGAACATCCGGCCCCGCGATATCATCACGCGCAAGGCGTTGGAAAACGCGATCGCCGTGGTTGTGGCGATCGGCGGCTCGACCAACGCGGTCCTGCATCTCCTGGCCATCGCGCACGAGGCGGGTGTGGCGCTCCGGATCGAGGATTTCAACCGCATCAGCCGGCGCACGCCGCATCTCGCCGACATGAAGCCGGGCGGCCGCTACGTGATGGTCGATCTCGACCGGATCGGCGGCGTGCCTGTGGTGATGAAGGCGCTGCTCGACGCGGGGCTGATGCACGGCGATGCGTTGACGGTCACCGGCCGGACGATCAAGGAGAATTTGCGCGAGGTGCGATTCCCATCCGGCCAGGACGTCGTCCATCCGGTGAGGTCGCCGATCAACCCGACCGGCACGCTGACCATCCTCAAGGGCAATCTCGCGCCGGAGGGCTGCGTGGTGAAGACGGCCGGCGTGAAGGTGCTGCAGCATCGTGGTCCCGCGCGGGTGTTTAATCGCGAAGAGGACGCGTTCGCTGCGGTCAAGCAGAGGCGGATCAAGGCCGGAGATGTGGTCGTCATCCGTTACGAGGGACCAAAGGGCGGGCCCGGCATGCGCGAGATGCTGGCGCTGACCGCCGCGTTGGTGGGCGAAGGGCTGGGCGATCAGGTCGCGTTGCTGACGGATGGGCGCTTCTCCGGCGCGACGCATGGGCTGATGGCCGGCCACGTGGCGCCGGAAGCGGCCGTGGGCGGGCCGATCGCCATTCTCAAAAACGGCGACATCATTGAGATCGATGCCGCCAGGCATCGGCTGAATGTGGAGCTGTCGGCGGCCGAGATCAAACGGCGGCTGAAATCGTGGAAGGCGCCGAAACCGAAATTTACGCGGGGCGCGCTGGCCAAATATGCGAGGGTCGTGCAGTCCGCCTCACGCGGGGCGATTTGCGGGTAACGATCTGAAGCCGTTAGCCATGAAGCTCCGCTGGTCGATCGCTGCGCTGATCCTTCTGCCGGTCCTGACCATCGGCCATCCCGTGAGGACGGTGTCGGAGCGGGGGGATGCCGGACCCAAGAGCCCGGTCGCTGCGGGCTATGGCCGGCTCCCGTTCAGCTTCGAGATCAATCAGGGGCAAAGCGATCCGCGGGTGAAATTTCTCTCCCGCGGCCCCGACTACACGCTCTTCCTGACCCCTCAAGAAACGGTGCTGTCATTGCGTCGGCCGCATCCGCGAGCCGCCGCGATTGTGGCTGTCGATCATCGACAACAGACGCCGGACGCCCCGCCCACAGAGACGGCCGTCGTTCGCATGCAATTTGTCGGCGCCAACCCTCAGCCCGCGGTGACGGGCGTTGACCCGCTCCCGGGGAAAAGCCATTACTTTATCGGGAATGATCCGGAACAGTGGCACACGAATATCGCCCAGTATGCGAAAGTGCGCTATCAGGCGCTCTATCCCGGGATCGACCTGATCTATTACGGCGCGCCGCGCCGGTTGGAATATGATCTTGTGGTCGCCCCCGGCGCCGACCCACGGGCCATCCGGTTGGCGTTCCGGGGGGTGGAGGCGCTGCGACTCGACGACCAGGGCGACCTGATCCTGCAGACGCCGACCGGCGAGGTGATCCAGCATCAACCGGTGATCTATCAAGAGCGTGAGGGACGACGGGAGCCGCGTTCCGGTCACTACCGCCTCGTCACCGCCGACACGGGATTCTCCGATGGCTGGCGCGAGGTCGCCATTGAGGTGGCCGCTTATGATTCGACGCGGCCGCTCATCATCGACCCGGTGTTGAGCTATTCCACCTATCTGGGCGGCAGCGGCGATGACCGGGTCTCTGGGATCGCGGTGGACAATAACGGCAGCGCGTTCGTCTCCGGGCATACCGACTCCACCGATTTCCCCCCTCCCAGCCCCACGGTGTTCCCTTCCTGCGCCAATGATTTCCCTCCCTGCCCCGGTGTCCTGCCCGGAGACTATGCCTTCGTCGCCAGGTTGGACGCGTTCGGGACGTCGGTGACCTATCTGACCTATCTGGGTGGAAACGGCTCGATGAATCAAGCCAACGGGATCGTGATTGACGGGGGCAGTCATGCCTATGTCACGGGCGTCACCAACTCGATCGATTTCCCCGTTCTGGACCCTGTCCAGTCGTCCTACGGCGGCGGCGCGTCCGATGCATTTGCCACCAAGCTCAGCGATGATGGCAGCGCGCTGGAGCTCTCGACCTACCTGGGCGGCACGGCGGCCGACCGGGGCAACGGGATCGGGGTGGATAGCTCGCACAATATCTATGTCACGGGGGTGACGACGTCGACCGATTTCCCCATGATGAGTGGCGTCGTCTCGAAGCCTCCCCTCCAGTCGACGAACGGCGGCGGATCCGACGCCTTTGTCACCAAGCTGAAATCGACGGGCACGAAGATGATCTATTCCACCTACGTGGGGGGAAGCGGAGAGGATCAAGCCACCGCCATCGCCGTGGACGGCGGGGGCATCGCCTACCTCACCGGCTATACCGACTCCCCCGACTTCCCGCTCTCCTCCAA
>JBGPUQ010000162.1:0-3117 GCA_041491185.1 Nitrospiria bacterium
CCATTCGGAGAAGCCGGTCGATGTGGCAATCTCGCCGATTTCCCCAGGGTCGGACAGGTGCAGAAGAAATGTCAGATCCAGCGGCCCGCGCCGGTCGACGGCGCCCTGTAGATCAAGGCGGTTGTGCCGGCTCTCGATACTGGCGCGGTGGATGGTCAATTGCGGCGCCTGCCAGTGTATGGCCATGGTGGCGGTTGAGAGACGCATGAGCGCGGCTTGCCACACCGTGGGCGACGGTGCGGTCGGGGGCGAATTGATACCAACCGGTGGTCCCGTGCCCGATGGCGAGGGGTCGGCGTGCTGCACGGCGAAGGACAATTCCCCGTCGGCCGTGAGTCGATCGATCGACCAGTCGTTTCCTTCGGCGCGCAGATGGCCGCTCCATCGGCCGTCAGGAAACCGAACGGACGGGAAGAGCCGGTTCAACAACGGGCTGATGCGATGCTCCGACAGATCAAGCCTGGCGTCGATGTGTCGTGACAAGGGCGGCAACGATGCGGACACCTGACCGGTCAGCCGACCGCCAAAGAGCGCCCCGATCACGTCGCTGATGGCGAGCCGACCATCGCGCGCCTGGAACTTTGCCGTGAACGCTCCAATCGAGAGATCATCCATCTGCAGCGCGTTCCCTCGCGCGAGACCGGTGAACATGAGCTTCGCGAGTTGCGATTGAGCCGCGCGTCCGACCTCCCATGCTCCGCTGATCTTGGTGTCGACTCCCAGCGTGCCGTTCCACGTGTGACCCGATGGGAGCAGCGGTGCAAACTGTCGGGCCGGGAGGTCGGCGGTGAGTGCCAACTGCAGCGATGGCACAGGGGTGAGTGACACCGTGCCGTTGAGGGTCGCCCGCCCGTCCGGACCCTGGACCATCATGCGGCGAAGGGTCAGGTGTGTGGGCGACAGCACCGCCTGCCCTTCGATAGAGTCAACGCGTTGCTGCCATCCGCTGCGCGCCAACTCCGCCCGCCCGGCGGTGATGCTGATCGTTGTCCGATCCATCAACAGGCTGAACTCGACCGCTCCGCGGAGTTGATCGGATGAGAATTGAAGATCGTGCGGTGCGTCATCGTAGCGGACGGCTCCACCCGTGACCGATACGCGTCGGACGACGATGGGATCGGATCGGTGGGGTCCCGGTCGACGGAGGTGTTCCGTGATCCAGTCCATCCGTGCGGGCGTGATGTACAGGCGAGGCTCGTCAGCAATTGCGCGACTGATGATAAATCGGTCCGTCAAGAGCGAAAATGCGCTGAAGTGGATCGTGACCGATGTGACCGCGGCCAAGGGGATCGGTGTGCGATCGTTCCCGGCAATCCGTAACCCGTACAACGTCAGGGCGGGGGGGAACAATTGGACGGCCAATCGGTCGATCGTCAGCGGCAGACCGATTTGGGCGCTCAACTGAGACGTGATATAGGTCTGCGCGGTGGTGGTAATCCATGCTTGGCCGGCGAACGCGCCGATGAACCCTGCGACGAGCAGGATGATGGTGATCAGGAGCCAGGAGAAGCGGCGGCGCCGCGGTCGTGGAGGATGGCCGGCGCCATTGACCTGGGGGGGTTGCCCCGGTGTCTCATCTGATGCTGGAAGATCGGAAGTCGGCGGCGCGTCGTTTGGGTTCATCCGACCCCTCCGGCCGGAGGGGCCGGGGATCGGCTCTTCTCCACGAACGTGAACCGGAGCGTTGAGAGGAGGTGTTGCAGGAGTTGCTGTTCGTCCGGTGTCAGATTGCCGGTCGTCTTCTCCTCAAGGATGGCGAGCAGATCGATGGCGTGGCGCGCCGCGTCAAGATTGAGTGGATGGGCCGCCGCGCTCGGGTCGTCGGTCGGCCCAAGGCCCAAGGCCACCACTGCGGAGCTGGCCAATCCCATAATCAGCTCGGAAAAACTGGACGGGGAATGCGAGGGAATCGACTCACCCGGCAGTCCGGCTTCTGCCTTATTGGGAGGCGGGGGCTGAGACGATTGGGTGAAGGCCGCGGAGCGGTCTATCCGGCCGGCCGGAAACGCCGAAGGTGGGGAGGGCTCCTCTCGTTGTCGCCGACGGTCACGGATCGTAAATTGCGGGTCATCAGCCATGATCGCGTGTGCGAGACGATATTGTCGATGCGCACCACACTCGACTCCATGCAAAACCACCCTATCACAACATGCCGAGCTTTGCAAGCCATCACCGTCGTTGAATCAGACGGGGAAAACGGTATAATGGGCGCAGTCAGGAGGGGGGCGATGACGACCGAGTTTGAACGATTGGTGAAGGTGATGGAACGGTTGCGTGGGGAAGGCGGGTGTCCATGGGATCGACAACAGACCCGGGAGAGCTTGAGGCCATTTCTTGTCGAGGAGACGCATGAAGTGTTGGAAGCCATCGAGGAGGGTCGCCCGGAACTGTTGAAGGAGGAACTCGGCGACCTGCTCTTTCAAGTGATGTTCCACGCCCAGATTGCCGCCGAGGCCGGGGAGTTCGGCATCCGCGATGTGATCGAGGCGACGATCGACAAAATGACGCGTCGCCATCCGCACGTCTTCGGCCATGAGGCATCGGACGGCGAGGGGCATGGACAAACGAATGTGAAGACGGCCGATGAGGTGCTGGCCCGCTGGGAAGAGATGAAACGCCGGGAAGAGGGGCACCGATCCCGTTCTTCGGCCATCGATGGCGTGCCGCGAACGCTGCCGGCGCTCTTGCGGGCGCATCAGGTGCAGGCGAAGGCGTCGCGCATCGGATTCGATTGGCGGGAGATCGTGCCGGTCATGGATAAAGTGACCGAGGAATGGGGGGAATTGACGCGGGCGATCGAGACGGAGCCGCGATTGCGCCAGGAAGAAGAGCTGGGAGATCTCCTGTTTGCCGTCGTGAATCTGGCCCGATTTCTTCGGGTCAATCCGGAAGACGCGTTGCACCGGACGACGCGCCGCTTCCTTGATCGCTTTCGGCGAATGGAAGCGCTCGCGCTCCAAGAAGGTCGTCCGCTGGGGCGTTGGGTGCCGGAGTCGGGAGATGGAGGGGGCGGAGGCGATGCGTCGGGTGTGGCGGGCCAGGCGATGTGGACGCTGGAAGAGTTGGACCGGCTGTGGGAACAGGCGAAGCTTGAGAATAAAGGGGTAAAGGGTGAAG
>JBGPUQ010000163.1:0-3074 GCA_041491185.1 Nitrospiria bacterium
GCCCATCATCCATTTCATCCCGAAGCCCAACCCGCCCGCGTAGGCCGGCCGCGACACCATCGGCCAGGCGGTCGACTCCTCGGCGATCGTCTGCACATCGGGAAACCGTTCGTAGACCCCTTCATTCAACCGCTTGAGGAAACCGGTCGCTTCGAGATTCTCCCGTCCCCCATACTCGTTGGGAATCCACTCGCCTTCCTTCCGCGCGTAGTCCAGGTAGAGCAGCGAGGCCACGGCATCCACCCTGAGCGCATCCACGTGGTATTTCTCAAGCCAGAAGATCGCGCTGCTGATCAAAAAATTTCTCACCTCATTGCGCCCGTAATTAAAGATGGCGCTGTTCCATTCTGGATGGAACCCTTTTCGGGGATCGGCATGCTCGTAGAGATGGGTGCCGTCGAAATAGGCCAGGCCGTGCTCGTCGCAGGGAAAATGGGAGGGGACCCAGTCGAGAATGACCCCGATGCCGTGCCGATGCAACGTCTCGATCAGGTGCATGAAATCCTGCGGGGTGCCGTAGCGGCTCGTCGGCGAGAAATAGCCCGTGACCTGATATCCCCAGGAGCCGTAGAAGGGATGTTCCATGATCGGCAGCAGCTCCACGTGGGTGTAGCCCATCCGGACGACATACTCCGTCAGATGATGGGCCAATTCCCGGTAGGTCAGCGAGCGGTTTCCCTCCTCCGGGACGCGTTTCCAGGAGCCGAGATGCACTTCGTAGATCGACCATGGGGCGTCCGGCGCATTGGCTCGGTGACGGCCGGCCATCCACTCCTGATCGCTCCAGTCATAGTATAGATCCCGGATGATCGAGGCCGTCTTCGGCGGCGTCTCCGAAGAGAACGCAAAGGGATCCGCTTTGGTCACGGTGTAGTCGTGGTGCTTGGAGACGAGGTGATATTTGTAGAGCGCACCGGGGCCGAGGCCCGGGATGAATCCCTCCCAGATGCCCGACTCGTCGTCTCTGAGCATGAGCGGGTGACATTCCGGGTTCCAGCCGTTGAAATCGCCGACCACGGCGAGTTGCCGGGCATTCGGAGCCCACACGGCAAAATAGGTGCCCTCCACGCCGTCGACCACGAGGCGGCGGGCGCCCAGTTTGTCGTACAACGTCAAATGATTACCCTGCTTGAAGAGAAAAATATCAAACTCGGAAAACAGGCTTGCGGCCATCACGCGGTTAGTGATGTGGTGTCTTGCGATAATTTCCTGGTTCATGCCGGTGTCATCCTTTTCTTTGGCCCTGTTGCCGATGGCCATGCTCCGATCTCCATCTATTTATATCATATCCCGGCGGCTTCTGCTCATCGGCGGATGATTGGATGAGGGGGTGTGATTGCTATCCGGCAAAAAATGTTTTAGAGTGGGCGCATCACATTTGTGAGACGAAGCGGGGGAGTGATGCGGATTCTCTACGCGGCATCGGAGGTCGTTCCCTTTGCCAAAACGGGCGGACTGGGCGATGTGGCCGGGGCGCTGCCCGTCGCGCTGAACCGGTTGGGGCATGACGTCAAGGTGGTGATGCCCAAGTATGCCGTCGTCGAAGAAGGGCGGTGGGGGCTCACGGTTCTGGATGAGCTCTCGGTGACACTGGCCGGCCGGGAGCATCGCTTTACCGTCTGGTCGGGCCATCTGCCGGACAGTCCCGTCGAGATCCTCTTTCTGGCCAACGATCACCTCTTCGGCCGTCCGGGATTGTATCAGGAACATGGGCGGGACTATCCGGATAACCTTGAACGGTTTGCCGCCTTCAGCCGTGCGGTGCTCGAGATTCCCAAGCAGTTGCGATGGTCGCCGGACGTGCTGCATGCCAACGACTGGCAGACGGCGTTGACGTTTGCCTATCTTCGGGCCCATTGCGCCGGCGATGCGGTGTTGCGGGCGATGGGCACCGTCCTGACCATTCACAATCTGGGGTATGCGGGCTTGTTCCCGGCCGAAGAGTTCTCGACGCTGGGGCTTCCGGCCGACTATTTTACGCCCCAGACCCTGGAGTTTTATGGGAAAGTGAATCTCCTCAAAGCGGGCCTGGTGTTGGGAGGCGTGCTCAGCACGGTCAGCCCGACCTACAGCCGGGAGATCCAGACGCCGCAGTTTGGGCATGGGTTGGAAGGGATTCTTCAGGCGCGGAGTCAGGATCTCTTCGGGATCGTCAACGGCGTCGACTACCGGTACTGGGATCCGTCCCATGATGCGCATCTCCCGAAGGGGTACGACGCGCACGATCTGAATGGAAAACGGGTCTGCAAACGGGCCCTGCAGAAGGAATGTCGATTGCCGGTGGCGCCGGTGCCGCTGATCGGGATGATCTCCCGGTTGACGGTGCAGAAAGGCGTCGATCTGCTGCTTGACGTGCTGGACGATGTGATGCGGCGTGATCTGCAACTGGTGATCCTGGGGACCGGTGATCCGGCGATTCATGGCGCGCTCCAGCAGGCGGCCGAGCGCTATCCCAAGAAGATCTCGGTGCACCTGGCCTTCGATGACGCGCTGGCGCACCGGATCGAAGCGGGTTCGGATCTCTTCCTGATGCCGTCCAGATATGAGCCGTGCGGACTCAACCAGCTCTACAGCCTTCGATACGGGACGATTCCGATCGCCCGCCGGACCGGCGGGCTCGCGGATACGATTGTGGACGCGACGCCGACACATCTGGATGCGGGCACGGCCACGGGCTTTCAGTTCGAGGCGGCCAGCGGTCATGCCCTGTTGACGACGCTGTGTCTCGCGTTGTGTCTGTACCAGGATCGCGCCCTCTGGAAACGGATGGTCCACGCGGCGATGGCCGCCGATTTCTCGTGGGAGCGATCGGCCCGCGACTATCTTCAGCTCTATCAACGCGCGATCGAGAAGGCGCAACCCGCCCGCCGATCATGAGCCCCCGTCCGTTCGTTGCCTCGCTGGGCCGCGATGAGCGGCCGGTCCTGGAAGAGCTGCGCGTGCTGGGCCGGGAGCGGTTCGCTCAACGGCTCCGCGCCGGGGATCCGACCCTCTGGACGCAGGACGCCGTCACCAGGAAGCGCATCGAAGGCCGATTGGGTTGGTTGACGAGCGTCGATGCGATGGCGGGGCGC
>JBGPUQ010000164.1:0-3042 GCA_041491185.1 Nitrospiria bacterium
ACACCGCTTTGAGCAAGTCGGGCTGGAGCGACCATTCTCCCGCGAATTGGACCAGGTAGAGACAGACCGTCATCAACAGCACATTCACGGCCAGGGTCATCAGCAACCCCAGATATTTGCCGATCAGAAACTGCCATCGATGGACCGGCTTGGAGATGATCGTATAGATGGTCTTCTTTTCGATTTCCTTGCTCACCAGCCCGATACCGACGAAAATGGCGATCAGCACACCGAACAGGTTGATGCTGGCCAGGCTGATGTCGATGATGATCTTCGACCGCTCCCCGATCGTCAGCGTGCTCAGGATGACGGAACTGCCGATCAGCAGCAACGCGAAGATCAACAAATTATAGAGGAGTTTATCGCGGATCGATTCCTTGTAGGTATTGAAGGCGATGACGGCGATCTTCATCATCGGCGTCCCGGCGCGGGCGCGCGATCGCCCGCCACTTCCTTGATGAACAAATCTTCCAACGAACTTTTTTGCCGGACCAGCGAGACAAGCCGGCCGCCGCCGGCCTGCAGCACGGCCAATGCGTCATTCACCATCGTTTCCTGCTCGAAGACCAGGAGGGTCTGTGCGCCATTGACGACCGCTTTGGCCGCCATGCCGCGCAACCGGGCGGCCGTCGATTCGTTCACGCCATCGACCACCATTTCCACGCTCTTCACCCCATACCGACCGAGTAGTTCATCAACACGGCCGACCTCCTTGAGCCGGCCCTTGACGATGATGGCGACGCGGTCGCAGATCATCTCCACATCGGACAAAATGTGCGAGCTGAAGAAAATTGTCTTTCCCCGTTCTTTCAAATGCAGGATCAGGTCGCGGATTTCCTTTCGGCCAATGGGATCGAGACCCGACATCGGCTCATCCAGCATCACCAGCATGGGATCATTGATCAACGCCTGCGCCAGTCCGACGCGCTGCAGCATGCCCTTGGAGAAGCGCCGCAACCGAAGCGATCGGCTCTCGACGAGCCCGACCAAGACCAGCAACTCATCAATCCGCCGCTTGAGCGCGTCTCCCCGTTGGCCGAAGAGCTGGCCGTAGAAGGTGAGAAACTCCTGGGCTGTCAGATAGTCATAGAAATAGGGCGATTCCGGCAAGAACCCGATCTGCCGCTTGACGTCGACATCGCCCAACGGCCGATCGAATAACCGGGCGCGGCCGCTGGTCGGATAGATGAGCCCCATCAGGATTTTCATCGTGGTCGTTTTCCCGGAACCGTTCGGCCCCAGGAAACCGAAAATCTCGCCCGCCCTGACCTCGAGATCGAGCCCCTCCAACGCCGTCACTTTGCGTTGGCGAAGCCCCACCACAAACCGTTTGGTGAGTTGTTCGCAGATGATCATCGCGGTGTGTTCCCGGCCGGCGACTCAAGCGCAACGATGCGCTTTTTGGCCTTTACGTAATTGGCGTCCATCTCGACGGCTCGCCGGTAGGCGACGAGCGCGTGATCCGTCATCCCGTGGCGTTGATAGAGATCACCCATTTCCAGATAACTCCGCGGCGCATACCATGATTTCGGGGCGACGGCGAGCCGCCCGGCCAGCAGCGGTCCATCGGCGATCCGTTCCGGACTGCGTGTCGACAGATCCAAAATATACTGATATTCATCGAGCGCCCGGTTCATCTCTCCCTGTTCATCGTAAATGCCGGCCAGCATGAAATGCAACTCATAAAACGGCGCCAGCTCCGGACTGCCGGCCGACAGGAATGCCGATTCCGATCGCGCCGCGCTCTCCAGCAGTTGCCGCGCCTCATCCGGCCGGCCTGTCACCCATAATCCACGGCCCAACTGGACGGCAAACGCCGGATCGATCGGGTACCGTGCATGCGCCGACCGCCAGGCGGCGACGGCGTCCGCCTCGTTTCCCATCGCCCAGAGCGTTTTGCCATACTCATCATAATAGAGTCCGACGGATGGCGCCAACTCGATCGCCGTTTTATGCAACCCCTTGCTCTGCAACAGCCATGAACGGTCCTGACTCTTCTCCCATTTTCGCCGGTACGCCGTCGCAAGAAAATTCCGGGCCCTGGCTGATCCGGGGCCAAAGCGAACCGATTCCTCGGCCAGTTCGATGCTCCGATCCGCATCATCGGCAATGGAGGCGGCGATCGCCGACTGGAGGTATCCTTCCGACAGATATGGACGACCGATGGCCAGCAAGCACACCACCGCGACCGGGATGGCCGCCAACGTCCAGACCGCGCGCCCGGAACGGCTCAACGCGGCCTCGGTCACCCCTGCGTCACCCTGTTCCAGTCTCCACAGCGCCAGCACCATCCCGCACAACAGGAAGAAGAGCCATTGATTGGCCTCCACTTCCCAGGAAAAATCGATGAACCCATGCAACAAGAGCGCCCCGCCGCCGAGCAGCAATATCCTTCCAAATTCCCGATGCTCCCGCAATTTCCACCCCAACAGACCGATCATACCGATCAGCACAAGAAATACGACTAACCCAATCATGCCTATCTCGCCGGCCATTTGGAGATAGAGATTATGCGCATAGCGGGCATAATGGCCGTCGGACTGCACCTGCTGATAGCTGATCCCGAAGGTTCCCGGGCCCGTCCCCAGAACGGGATGTTGTTCGATGATCTGCCGGCCGCCTTGCCAGTACGACCACCGACCTTCCGCCGACTCCTTGAGCCCCATCGTCACGGCGAAGAGCCGCTCCATCGGATTCTCGATTTCACTCGGTTGTCTCGTCCAGATGAATCCCACCAATAAGAACGCTGTCAACACGATTACACCCAACCGCTTGACCAGCCGCCATCGGTCGACGGATCCAACGATGACCGATATCAGACCGGCAATCACCACTAACGCCACGAGCCAGCCCCCCTTTGAGCCGGTCATCGCCAACGCGCCGACCATCAGCAAGACCAGCCCACCCGCCAGTAGTTGTGCGCCGGGTCTGACCTCGCGGAGGAGCAGATAGCCTCCGATCGGGAGGACCATGACGAGGAACCCTGCAAAGGCATTCACATTCATGAAGGTGCTGAAGATCCGCCCCTGCGATACCATTTCC
>JBGPUQ010000165.1:0-3041 GCA_041491185.1 Nitrospiria bacterium
ATGAGCATATCATAAAATGCGATTCATGCGTACGGCGATCGACTGAAAATCAACGCTGCCGGTCGTATCGTTGCTTGACACCCCCTCGATCAACCCGTATAATTTTTTCACGATTTTTCCGTCAACGCATTCGTCGGAACGCGACGCCGGCGTCGCGATGGAAGCCGAGATCGACCATGCACGGCTCACGCACAGTGGGAGAATATGAGATCATCGGGACGACGGCCGACCTGGCCATCTCCGTCAAGGCCGACACCCTCGAACAGCTCTTTGCCACGGCGGCGCGCGGATTGTTCAGTCTGATCGTCGACCCGTCGCTCGTGCAACCGGCCGCGGAACATGAGGTCACGGCGGAGGCGGGCGACCTAACCGGATTACTGATCGCCTATTTGAACGAACTGCTCTTCCTGCATGAAACGGAGGATTTCGTCATCTCATCGGTAACCGTCACCTCGCTGACGCCGACGCGCCTTCACGCCGTGGCGGCCGGCGAGACCATCGATCCCCGACGGCACCAGATCCAGCATCACGTCAAGGCGGCGACCTACCATCACGCCGCGGTTCGCCCGATCGGCGCGGGATGGGACGCCATGGTCATCGTCGATGTCTGAGCCGACGGCCATGTACCCGCTGATCAAGATCGATGACTACCACTGGAAGATCCCCGTCACGTATAAAGCCGGCATGCGGGTTCCCGGCATCATTCTCGCCACCGAGTCCTTGGTCACCGCCATCATACGGGACAAAGCCTACGAGCAGGTGGCCAACACCGCCTGCTTGCCGGGCATCGTCAAGGCGGCCTACGCCATGCCGGACATCCACTTCGGCTACGGCTTTCCCATCGGCGGGGTCGTGGCCACCGATCTCCACGACGGCGTCGTCTCGCCGGGCGGCGTCGGCTTCGATATCAACTGTGGCGTCCGATTGATCGCGAGCCGGCTGCGTCGTGAGGAGATCGCGCCGCGGATGACGGAATTGATCGACGCGCTCTATCGGTCGGTCCCGACCGGCGTCGGCTCCGAAGGGGCGATCAAGCTCTCGCCCGACGATGAACGGGCCGTGCTGCGCAACGGGGCGCGGTGGGTCGTGGAGCAGGGGATGGGCACGACGGAGGATCTCGCCCATACCGAAACCGGCGGCTGCCTGGAAGATGCCGCGCCCGACGCGGTCAGTTCCAAAGCCTACGAGCGAGGCCGTCGTCAACTCGGCACCGTGGGCTCCGGCAACCATTTCATCGAACTGCAGTATGTCGACAAGATTATCGACCCCGCGCGGGCGGCGGCCATGGGGCTGGAAGAAGGAATGGTCACGCTGATGATCCACTCCGGATCGCGCGGACTCGGCCACCAGGTCTGCACCGATCATCTGGCCATCATGGATCAGGCCATGGCCCGCTACGGGATTACACTGCCCGACCGCCAGCTCGCCTGCGTGCCGATCGGCTCGCCGGAAGGACACGCCTATCTCGGCGCCATGCGCTCGGCCGCCAATTTCGCCTGGGCCAATCGCCAGTGCCTCATGCATCTGGCCCAAGAGGCGCTGCTCAAACAGCTCAACCGCTCACCCCGTGACGTCGGCTTTCGGCTGATCTATGATGTCGCCCATAATATCGTGAAAATCGAAGAGCACATGATCGATGGAACACGACGTCAACTGGCAGTCCACAGGAAGGGCGCGACGCGAGCCTTCCCGCCCCACCATCCCGAACTGCCCCCCGTCTATCAGGCAACGGGCCAACCGGTAATCATCCCCGGCGACATGGGGCGCTACTCGTTCCTTCTGGTCGGCACAGCCCACGGCATGGACGAAGCCTTTGGCAGTAGTTGCCACGGCGCGGGGCGAATGATGTCGCGCTCCGCCGCTCTGAAAGCCACCAGGGGACGCTCGGTCGCCGCAGAGCTGAAACAGCAGGGGATCGTCGTTCGCGGCGCCACCACGAACACCATCCGCGAAGAGGTGCCGGAAGCCTATAAAGATGTGGCCGAGGTGGTCGAGACGGTCGCCCACGCCGGCATCGCCGCCATCGTGGCGCGGCTCAAACCAATGGGCGTCATCAAGGGGTAATGACGGCATGGGCCATCGTCGCCAAAGAGGAAACACCGAGGGGCTGACATGACGGCTCAACCGATTGCGGTCATCGGCGGAGGAAGCTGGGGCACCAGCCTCGCCTGGTTGCTGGCCGATAACCATCGCGCGGTCAGACTCTGGCTGTATGAGCCGGAGTTGGTCGAGGCGATCCGCACCACACACGAAAATCCCCGGTATCTGCCGGGCGTGCCGCTCCCCCCGCTGATTGAGGCCACCGCCTCTCTCAAAGAAGCGGTCGACGGTTGCCGGTTTGTCGTCTTCGTCGTGCCCTCCCACGTGACCCGGCGGATCTTCACCGAACTCGCCCCTCATCTCTCTCCGGCCACGCCGATCGTCATCGCCACCAAGGGCATCGAAAACGACAGCCTGCTGCTGATGGCCGACGTGCTGCTCGATATCGATCGTCGACGCGGGCGGGAGTCCCTGGCCATCCTCTCCGGCCCCAGCTTCGCCAAGGAAGTCTGCCGGCGATTGCCGACCGCCGTCACGCTCGCGGCCGCCGATCCCGCCATGGCCAAAGAGCTGCCACCCCACTTCACCACCGCCTACTTCAAGGTGTTCACCAGCACCGATCTTGTCGGCGTTCAACTGGGCGGCGCGATTAAAAACGTGATCGCCCTAGCGGCCGGCGGCGCCGACGGCCTGGGCTTCGGCCACAATACGCGCGCGGCCCTGATCGCCCGGGGGCTGGCCGAAATGATCCGGCTGGGGCTGTCGATGGGCGCCGAGGCCAAGACGTTTTACGGCCTGTCGGGGATCGGGGATCTGATCCTCACCTGCACCGGGGAGTTGAGCCGCAATCGCACGGTCGGTTTCCAAATCGGCGAGGGCAAATCACTGCAATCGATCCTGGGGCAGATGCAGATGGTCGCCGAAGGCGTGAGTACGACCAAGGCCGCCTACGAACTGGCCAAACGACAGCGCGTCGACATGCCGATCGTCAACGAGATCTA
>JBGPUQ010000166.1:0-3024 GCA_041491185.1 Nitrospiria bacterium
AAGACTTATCATCCCCCCATGACACACACACCGCCGCACGATCCGACACTGGGCCGCCAGCTTGTTCTGGATGAGCTGTTCGATCTGTCGCTCTACCGCAGCTTCCGCCGATTCGCCGGCCCGCAGTTGCGGCCGACGCTGGATGAGCTGATCGCCGTCGAAGAGCAACACTACGCCTTCTGGCAGGAGTTTTTCAAACTCCAACTCCCCGCGCTCGACTGGACTCGCCGGCTCAAGCTCGGAGTCATTGGATTCGCCTGCCGGCTCTTCGGCGAGCGGGCCATGCACCTGGTCCTGGAAGCGATCGAGGTGTACGGCATCCGCAAATACCTCGCCCTCTGGGAACGCTACAAAGACGGCCCGCTCGGCGCGGCCGTGCATGACATTCTGCAGGATGAGTTCAAACATGAGGATGCCATCGTCACCCAACTGACCGAGCGGCAGATCAATCCCGACCGCGTGCGAAATATTTTTCTGGGTCTCAACGATGGTCTGGTGGAAATCATGGGCGCCGTCAGCGGTTTTTTCGCCGCCTTCGGCCACAGCACCATGGTGCTCATCGCGGGACTGACCACCGCCGTGGCCGGATCGCTCTCCATGGGGGCCGGCGCCTACGTCGCGGCCAGTTCGGAAGATGAGGTCAGGCAGACCCAGCGGGAGAAAAATCGCTTTTTGGGGGAATCATCCCATTCGGCCGACACACCGGAACCCGCGCTGACCGCGGCGCTGCTCATTGGCGGCAGCTACTTCATCGGCGCGGCCGTTCCCATCCTGCCGGTCTTGCTGGGGGCCACAAGCGCGCTGCCCTCCATTCTCACCGGCGGCCTCACCGTCCTGCTCATCTCCAGCGTGCTGGCGTTTCTTTCCGGCATGGAGATCAAAAAACGGGCGCTGACCAACCTGCTCATCATCACCGCTGCCGTCGGGATCAGCTATCTGATCGGCGCGCTGGTCCGCACCCTCTGGGGGATTCAGGTGTAACGATCACTTCAGTGATGCGCGTGCTCCTCCCGCACGCAAAAGGGTCCCTCACAGCCGTGCAGGTTCACGGTGGGGTCCCGTTCGGGGGAAATCCGAAACTGCTCCTGCGTCTCATAAATCGGCCGGACGACCGTACGCGCGTCGAATTCAAAGTCGATCGTCACCGTCCCGCCGGGCGGAATCGTCACCCGGTGTTCGATCGGTTTCATGTGCGGATGCCAGGCCGTCACAATATAGCTCCCCGGCGGCACATCCCCGATCGAAAACTCCCCGCCCGCGCGGGTCTTTTCGAAATAGGGGTTGTCGACGACCCAGGCCCAGGTTTGCATATATTCGTGCAGCTCGCAAATGATCTGGGCCACGTGCTTGCCCTCCTCAAACTCCACATATCCGCTCCGTTCACGGTAGGAGACCGGAATCGGAAAACTCACAATGCGATTGCCTTTTTCCGGTTGGTAGACCTGCGCGGCATGGGCAATCGGATCGCGGTTGATGACGGAGAGCAATGCGTGGTTTCTCATCACCGTGACCAGCGGGTGGATGTGGACCAGGTGATCGTCACGGCGGTCAAACTGCTCATCCTCCGGCACCTCGGCCGGATGAAACATGCAGTTCACCGTGACCAGATCGGTCTGGCGGGAGCGAAACGGCTTGCCGCGCTCGACGTTCTGAATCGAGACGACCGCATCCTGCAATCCGCCGGCGCCGTCCACATTGAACTCCCGGAGCAGTACGAGACCCTCGCCATTGGAGATTTTCTTGCAAAAATTCCCGAAGGCATAAATCACCATCGGGAATGTCCGGGGCGCCGGAATCGGGCCGCGCAGCAGCACCCGTCCCGTGATCGTTCCGCCGTTCGCCATCCGTTCCATCTCGTACGGCCACGCCGTGGAACCCCATGCCAGACCGATCACCGCGGCCACAACCAGTGGACGACCCCATCGGATCAGCAGCAACATCGTCTCATTCCCGCCTGTTCACCACCCGGCCGGTCAGTCTCGACCCATGAGCTCATCGACGCTCCAGATTCCGCCGCCCTGGGTGGAGATGAGCAGAAACACGAAGCAATAGAGCACGGCCAGTTCCCCCTGATTCTGGATCGGCAGCAGCGCCTTCGTTCCGTGCCCCATCCAATAAGCCACGGCCATCAGACCGCTGCACAGGAACGCCGACCATCGCGTCAGCAAGCCGATCATCACCAGGGCGCCGCCCACCAGTTCGATCGGCCCGGCAATGAAGATGATAAACGCGGGCACGCCGGGCGGCATCGGGGTTGGAATATCGAACAGCTTCTGCGCGCCGTGCCACACAAAGAGAAATCCGACCACCATCCGCATCAACGCATAGCTCTGGCGATTGAACGACGACATGAATCCCGGCATGGACACCCCTCCTGTTCGTGATGAAGAGAACCCTCACCACCAGGGCTCTTCGTATTGTGCCAACCGCGTCGTATTATGAGGGAGCTTTTGGCTGATTGCAACCATCGGCGGGTCCGTGTGCCAAAGGGCGGACCGTCGTCCGGGCGGACAGCGATTACCGCGGGGAAGAATCGAGGCGGGTCACACTGGCGGACGCATCCGCGGTGCGCGTGGCGGTCTGGGCTTGTCGGTCCGCATGATCGAGCCAGCGCCGGATGCGGTTGGCGTCACCATATTTCGTCAGTTCGCCCCACGAATTGAGCAGCACCACCGTCACCGGCCGCTCGGCGAGCTGGACACGCATCACCAGACAATGACCGGAATCGGCGATATAGCCCGTCTTGCTCAGATCAATGTCCCATTGTCCGTTGCGAACCAGCCGATTGGTGTTCACGAACCTGACCTTCCATCCCGTCCGATGATCGGTCACCGCATCCATGCCGACCGTCGTGAACTTGCGAATCAGCGGATAGCGGGTGGCCGCGTCAACCAACGTGGCCAGATCCGCCGCGCTGGAGAGATTCCCGCGATGCAGCCCCGCGGGGTCACGGAACACGGTCTCCGTCATGCCGAGCCGTCGGGCCTTGTCGTTCATCGTCGCGACCAGGTGGCTGGTGCCCCC
>JBGPUQ010000167.1:0-3005 GCA_041491185.1 Nitrospiria bacterium
GATAGCCTGTCATGCGCACCCCGCTGTCAGTCATGCGCCGGATCGATGTGGTGCTCGTGCGACCGCGACGGCCCGGCAACATCGGCGCCGCCGCGCGGGCGATGAAGAATGTCGGCGTCCGCCAACTCATCTTGGTCGATCCCTGTGATCATCTGGCTCCGGAAGCGCAGCAATTGGCCTACGGCGCGCAGGAACTGTTATCGCGGGCCAGGGTGACGAAGAGCCTGGCTAAGGCGGTGGCTCGCCACCGCCTGGTCATCGGCACGACCGCCCGAACCCACAAGGGGTACGGACAACCCGCCCTCCTCTCATCCATGTGCCGCCGGATTCTGGCCCACGCGCAGCGCCACCGCATCGCCGTGGTCTTCGGCTCCGAACAGAATGGCCTGGCCAACGAGGACCTCGCACTCTGCCATCTGTTGGTGCGGCTGCCCCTGGCCGTCACGTCGCCGTCCTACAATCTGGCTCAAGCCGTGTTGCTGGTCCTGTACGAGCTGTTTACCGTCGCCCACCGGCCGCCTCCAGCCGTCCACCGTCTGCACGCCCCGTCATCCGAGTTGGAGCGGATGTATGCCGAGTGGTCGACGTTACTGACCACCATCGGCTTCATGAAAGGCCGCCAGGGCCAGCACATCCTGACCGACCTGCGACGGCTGTTCAGTCGAGCCGGATTGGACTCGAGGGACGTGCGGATCGTACGCGGAATTCTACGGCAGATTATGTGGTATGCGACGGCTGATCTGACGAGGCGGTCGCCCCGGAAGGACTGATCGGCTGGCACCGGAGAGCCGAACGGTGGAGAAAGTTATCGAAGCTGGACGGAGGGCGCGACGACGGCGGACTCCAGAGACTGTTCGATTTTGACCTTGTTGATCCGACGACCTTCCATATCGACAATCGTGAATTTATAGCCGCCGAACCGGATAATCTCTCCACCCCGGGGCATATCCTGCAGTTGGTGGAGGACAAACCCGCCGAGTGTCTCATACTCGGGGGAATCGGGGACGGCAAATCCGTAATCCTCGCGCAGATCCCTGACGGACAGCGAGGCATCCGCCACGATGGTGCCATCTTTGAGCCGCTCAATCGACTTTTCCTCGATGTCCGACTCATCCCGGATCTCCCCGACGATCTCTTCGATCAGATCCTCCATGGTCACAAGACCTTCCACACTTCCATACTCATTAATCACAATCGCCATCTGGACGCGGCGCCGCTGCATCTCCTTGAGCAACCGACTGATCTTCATCGTCTCTGGCACGGAATAGGCCGGACGGACCAGCTCCCGGAGCACGAACGGCCGCGCATCCCCCAGCACCCGCATCAGATCCTTGTAATGCAGCACCCCGGAAATATCATTGATGCCTCTGGTATAGACGGGATAGCGGGAAAACTGGAATTCGGCCATGTAGGCCAGCAACGCCTCTTTCGAAGTGTCGATCTGGATCGCCTGAATCTTGGGCCGGGGAATCATCACCTCTTTGACATAGATATCATTAAACTGGAAAACGCTCAGAATCAACTCCTGCTCGGTGCGGTCGAAGATGCCCCGCTCCCTTCCCTCCGTGAGCAAGAGTTTGATCTCCTCCTCTGAAATAAAACTCCCCTCCCCGGCCGCCTTCACACCGAAGGGTTTTAAGAGGACTTTGGTTGAGACGCTGAGCAGACTGTTGGGAAGCACCGTCAATCTGGCCACCAGTTCCATGGGGCCGGCAATCAGCGGAGCCACCTTTTCCGGATGGCGAAGCGCGATGGATTTCGGGACCAACTCGCCGATCACCAGCGTCAGATAGGCCACCACCAGCACCACCACGGCAACGGCCAGCACTTCGCTCGCCGCCTGAATTGCCGGAATGGGAATCAGTTGAAAGAGCGGTTGAAGGACCCGGATGGCGATGAGGCCGCCGATTGCGCCGGACAGCGCGCTCGTCAGCGTCATCCCGATCTGCACCGTGGCCAGGAACCGTTCCGGGTCGGACTGGAGCTGCTGAACGATCCGCGCCCACCGCCGCCCCTTATCGGCTTCCTGCTTGACGTAACTCCGGCGAATCGCGATGAGGGCGATCTCAGAGGCCGCAAAAAACCCATTCAAGAGAATCAGGAGTAAAATTGCTGCTGTTTCAGCCCACACTGGCTCCATCCCGAGGGTACCTCCGGTTTCAAGCCTATCAGATCACGCACGGCAAAACAAGCCGCCTCCACAACCACATAAACTACTTGACAGACGAAAAGTCGCTCTGATATTCTCATACAACAAAACCCGATCGATTTAGTAGGGATTATGCATTTCTCAGCAAAAACAGAGTACGCGGTCCTTTGCCTCCTTTATTTAACCTGCCATGGCCAGCATGGCCCTGTCACCGTGCATGAAATGGCAAAAGAGCTTGATATTTCACACAGATTTCTCGAACAGATCATCGGCCTCCTGAAACGCGCCGGGCTGGTGCATAGCCTCCGTGGCTCGCATGGCGGCTACCTGCTGGCCAAAGAACCGCGCCTGATCACCTTTGGAGAAGTCCTGGCATTAACAGAGGGACCGGTCACCCCGTGGGCCTGTGTCTCAGGCGACGATCATTTTGCCTGCTCACTTGAGCCCACCTGCGCGGTTCGCAATGTCTGGCAGGAAGTCCAGACCGCCATCCATCAGATTCTCAACAATACCAATTTGCAGGACTTATGTGACAAGACGAAGGTGATTCGCCATCGCGTCATCACCATTACCAATCCCGTTCACAGGGAACCCACGCTGGTTGGACAACCCATCCCATCAAAGGAGGCTATTGGATGACCCCATTCCGTTTTGCATCGGCGCCAACCGGACTCACCGATGTCGTCTCGGTCCGACTGTCAGGTGACGATCTCAAACTTATCAGCAATCATTTCGAGGACAAGCACCCGGAAGACATCCTGCGGTGGGCCACCGATCGATTCACGCCCGACATCGCACTCGCCTGCAGTCTGGGGGCCGATGACATGGCCCTGGTCGATATGCTCTCAAAGGTCGC
>JBGPUQ010000168.1:0-3005 GCA_041491185.1 Nitrospiria bacterium
GCCGGCCAGAACCGGGGACCGAGTTCCTTACTGAGCCGCTCCAGTTCGCTCAGCACCTGATCGATCCCGATCCGATCGGCATAGTGCAGCGGGCCACCATATTCCTGAGGAAACCCCGTGCCGGCCACCATCGCGATATCGATATCGGTGGCGGTCGACACCCCCTCCTGCAGACAGATGACCGCCTCATTGATCATCGGCAACAACAACCGATTCACGGAAAACGCGCTCTTCTTGAGCCCCAGACTCTGTTGGAGCTGGGCGATCAACGCGGGCAGTTCCGGGTCCGCCCCCTCGGTGTAAAACCCACGGCCGATCTTCTGCCCGAGCCGTCCCCGCTTGACCAATTCGCCGAGGACCGCGGCCGGCGCCATCCGGGGACCATAGGCGTCGTGGAGAATGTGGGCCACCTTCTCGGCCACATCGATGCCGATCATGTCGGACAAGACGAAGGGACCCATCGGCAGTCCCGCAGCCAGCAACGCCTCATCCATCTCTTTGAGCGAGCCGGCCCCTTCCTGCAGCGCAATCGCCGCCTCATTCAGGTATGGCATGAGAAGCCGGTTGACCAGAAAACCGGCGCACTCCTGCACGCGGACCGGAATTTTTCGGAGCGATTCGGCGAACGCGACGGCGTCATTCACCGTGTCACTGGATGTCGCGAGGCCGGGGATCACCTCGACCAGCTTCATCACGTGGGCGGGATTGAAAAAGTGGACGCCGATCACCTTCTCCGGTCGTTTCGTCGCCGCGCCGATGGCCGAGATCGACAGCGCCGAGGTATTCGTCGCCATGATGGCGCTCTCCGGCAACGCCGCTTCCGCTTCCTGAAAGACTTTCTGTTTGACGCTCAGCTCTTCAAAGACGGCCTCGATGACGAAATCAACCTCTTTAAAATCGTTGTAGGAGGTCGTCCCGGTCACCAGCGCCAGTTTTTGCTGCATCTCCGTGGCCGTCATCTTCCCCTTGTCGACGCGCGCTTGATAGATCTTGCGAATCGTCGCCAGCCCTTTATCGACCGAGTCCTGCCGGAGATCCTTGAGCACGACCGGCAGCCCGGCGTAGCTGATGACCTGGGCAATTTGCGCGCCCATTGTTCCGGCGCCGATGACGGCGGCCTTGTAGATGTACACTAAGTCCCTCCCTTTTTATCCGCTCGTGCGTTGCACTCGCTTAAGTTAGGGGAAGCTGCTCAGCTCCCCCTAACAACCCCCATCGCCGTACGTTTGCATCCGCTCGTGCTCTACACTCGCTCTAGCCAAGGGAAGATGCTCATCTCCCCTTGGCAATCCTCATCGCCGTACGCTCTTTAATGCTTACGCTGCCATTCCGCTTTCGCCCCGGACCGACTCAACATCCAGATTCCCCAGCCGAAAAAGAGGCCGACCGCCACTGCAATCGGCCGGTCCCAT
Organism: Nitrospiria bacterium; assembly: GCA_041491185.1. GTDB lineage: Bacteria > Nitrospirota > Nitrospiria > JACQCE01 > JACQCE01 > JBGPUQ01. The sequence goes on from JBGPUQ010000168.1 coordinate 1,413, forward strand.
GCCACGCTGCGCGCCAACACCTGAGCCCGAACGGCCGCTTCGGCCGCGCCCAACACCGTCATCCCGGCGATGAAATAAAAACCCCACCGAGACCATGACTGCCGGCTCAGCATCCCGGCGCCGACCGCCATGAAACCCAGCGCGACACCCAGGACGATCAGCATGCGGCCCATCGCGCCGCCGCCCAACAACGTGGCAACCGCCATCAGCAGCCCCATGGCCAGCAGGGCCGCGCCGAAGATGATCCGCACGGCATCATACATGTGCGATTCCTGTCCCGACTCAAGTTGATTCATCGTGATCATATGCGCTCCTCTCGATCCGCTCGTGCTTCGCACTCGCTCAGTTCGGGGGAGCGATGCCTCACGCTTCCCCGTACCCCCATCGCCGTACGCCTTTTCTCCCCAATCCGTTCGCCGTACAAAATTATCTCCGTTCCACCACCATGGCCGCTCCGAGGCCGCCGCCCACGCACAGGCTGGCGCACCCCAGCGTCAGGTTTCTCCGTTGCATTTCGCGGAGCAGGGTCAGCACCAGGCGCGCTCCGCTCATGCCGACCGGATGGCCCAGTGCGATCGCTCCGCCGTTGACGTTGACGATGTCCCGATTGAGGCCCAGCTTCTTCTCCACAGCCAGGTACTGGGCCGCGAAGGCCTCGTTGATTTCGAAGAGTTGAATGTCCTTCAGTGTGACGCCGGCTTTTTTCAGGGCGAGCGGAATCGCCTCGGCCGGGCCGATGCCCATCCGTTTGGGATCAACACCGATAAAGGCATAGGAGCGGATGACCCCCAGCGGCGTCAACCGCAATGCGGCGGCCCGCTCGGTCGACATCATCAGCAGCGCGGCCGCGCCGTCGTTGAGCGAGCAGGCGTTGCCCCCCGTCACCGTGCCGCCCTCTTTAAAAATCGGCGGATAGAGCGCCAATTGCTGTTCGGTCAGGGCCACGTTCGGCCCTTCATCCTGGCTGAAGGGCTCCGGCGTCATGGCCTTGCCCGCCGCATGCTTCGGCACCATGACGGTCATCAACTCGTCTTTGAATTTCCCCTCACGAACGGCTCGAAACGCCCGCTTGTGCGAGAGCACGGCAAATTGATCCTGCTCCTGACGGGAAATGTGATACTCCTCGGCCAGATTCTCCGCCGTTTGACCCATGATCTGTCCGCAAAAGGTGTCGGTCAACCCTTCCCAGATGCTGTCGATAAAGGAGCCGTGACGGAGCCGTTTGCCCCATCGCATATCGCGGGAGACATAGGGGGCCAGGCTCATATTCTCGATGCCGCCGGCGATCTGCACGTCGGCGTCACCGGCCTTGATGTTCTGCGCCGCGTTGACCAACGCCTGGAGGCCGGAGGAGCAGTTGCGGGCGACCGTGTAGGCCGGCACCTCGATCGGGAGGCCGGCCATCAACGTCACGACGCGTGCCAGATTCGTCGCGTCACTATACTGGCCCACGCAGCCGAAGATCACCTCTTGCACTTCGGCCGGGTCGACCGCCGTCCGCTTGAGCACTTCACGCGTGACCAGCTCGCCCAACGTGTGGTTGGTCATCTCTTTGAGCGCGCCGCCAAAATTCCCGATCGGCGTTCGCACACC
>JBGPUQ010000169.1:0-2957 GCA_041491185.1 Nitrospiria bacterium
TCTCTGCAGCGAGCTGCCGTTGACCGTGGTGGAAAAGCAATTTCTCCTCGAATCGTCGACACTCGACCAGCGGGCCAGGCGACTCGTGGAACTGGTGGAACTGCAAAGCGTCTAACCCGCCCGATGATCAGTGATCGGGAAGGAGTCTCACGATGCCCCTCAACGAAGGCGCCGCGGCGCCGCCCTTTTCATTGCCGAGCCACGACGGCCGGACCATTTCGCTGGATGACCTCCGAAAAGAGCGCTGGGTCGTCCTCTATTTTTATCCCAAAGACGATACCCCCGGTTGCACGAAGGAGGCCTGCGATTTTCGGGATTTGAACACGCGCTTTGGACGGGCCGGCGCCGTGGTCGTCGGGATCAGCCCGGACGGGGTTGCCTCCCATCAAAAGTTTCAGAAAAAATTTCAGTTGCCGTTTCCGTTGCTGAGCGATGACGGGGCGAACATCTCGACCGCCTATGGCGTCTGGAAGGAAAAGAGCATGTATGGCCGGACCTATATGGGGATCGAACGGACGACGTTCCTGATTGCGCCCGACGGCCGGATCGCCAAAATCTTTCCCAAGGTCAAAGTCGACGGCCACGCCGAGGAACTGCTCGCGGCGCTCAAGACCGCCCGGACAGCATAGGACACGCCTGGAAGGTTATTTCAAGCTCAGCATGTAGTCGGTCAGATGGGTGAGCGCCTGCTCATCCAGATCAAAGGCCGGCATGATGGAGCCGGGAACGACAGCCTGGGGATTTTTGAAATGGCGAATCAGCCAGTCCCGGTCGCGTTGTGTGCCGATGTAGGAGAGATCGGGACCGACCGACCCGCCGTCACCGTGGATCCGATGACACGAGGAGCATTGCAGCTTGGCGTAGATTTTCTTTCCCTCGGTGACACCCGGGTTCGTGGTCGGCACCGACCAGACCCGCTTGAGTGACACGCCTAATAAGAGGAAGACGACGATCAGGAAGCCCGCCCCCGCCATGAGCGCGATCGGCCGTTTCGCCGGCCGCCGTTCTTTCCGGCGGTCGATGAACGGCAGCGCGAAGAGCAGCGCATAGAAAATCGCCGGCAGGAACACCGTCCCGACCGGCTCGAGAATCGGCCCTTTCAGATATTTCAGCAGTTCATAGTAAAAAAGAAAATACCATTCGGGAATCGGGACAAAATTTGAGGACGAGGGATCGGCCTTGTCGGCGAGCGGAAAGGGGAGCCAGATGACCATGCCGACCACGATGAGAAAGCAGAGGAGGATGGCGACGGCATCGAGAAAGACCTGCCGGGGATAGAACGGCTCGCTGGTCTGCCGCGCCCGCGCCTGATCCCAGGGGCCGGCCGGCCCGACCCGCCGGAGAATAAACAGATGCAATCCGATGATCGCCATCATGGCCCACGGAAAGATCAGCGCATGCATGGAGAAAAACCGGCTCAAGGTGAGCGCGCCCAGCTCGGTCCCCCCGCGGGCGGCCCGTACCAACAGGTCGCCGATCCACGGCACCGTGCCGAGCATATTGGTGCCGACCTGCGTGGCCCAATAGGCTTTCTGGTCCCACGGGAGCAGATAGCCGGTGAACGCGAACATCAGCACCAGAATAAAGAGCGCGACGCCCACCATCCACATCAACTCGCGTGGTGGTTTGTAGGCGCCGTAGAGATAGACCTGGAGCATGTGCAGCCCGATGGCGATCACCATCGCGCTGGCGCCCCAGTGATGCAGTCCCCGCACAAACCAGCCGAACGTCACCTCCTGCTCGATAAACTGGATGCTGTCGTAGGCATGGTCGGGCGAGGGGACGTAGTAGACCGTCAGCAGAATGCCGGTGATCATCTGGAGCACGAAGAAAAAGAGGGTGACGCTGCCGAAGACATAGACCCAACTGGTGCCTCCGGGGATCGGCTCGTCGAGTAACAGACGGCTGAGGCCGGCGAGCTTGAGCCGGCTTTCCACCCATTGCACGAGCGCCTGCCTCATCTCAGTCCCCGATTCCGTGTGCGGAGACGTCCCGACGATTAGAGCGGGGTTTTCTTCGACGTCCCGATCTGGAAATCTTCATAGGTGACCACCAGCCGTTCATCTTCAATCCGGTACTCCAATGTATCAAGAGGACGAGGGGGCGGTCCGGCGACGACCCGTCCTTCCAGATCGTAGACGCCGCCGTGGCAGGGACACTGAAAGCGCCCGTCACCGGGATTCCAGCGATAGGCGCAGCCGAGATGGGTGCAATGCGGATTGTACACCCGGAGTTCTCCGGTGGGCAGTTTCGCGACCCAGATGCCTTTGGTGGTCTGGCTCTTCATCCAGCCGTCGAGTGTTTCCACCACCACCTCACGCTGCACCGCCTGGCCGGGGAGCAATCCGGTCACGGTGCCGGCGCTGAGCCGTCCGGCCGATTTTCGTCGAAACGACGGGCCGATGAGATAGCCCACCACGGGCAGGGCGAGCGCCGCGCCGATGGCGGCGGCAATGAGGCCCGTCAGCCGGCCGAGGAAGCGGCGCCGCGTGACATCGGCGGTCGCCGGAGGCGTCGGGGTCATTATTTGCGCGGGTTCATCGGTTCAGGCATCATCCCCTGGCCCGGCGCCATGCCTTGGCCGCCGTGAGGATTCGATGATGAAGGCGGCCCCATCTTCCCTTTTTCCATGGGTCCCATCGGGCCGTGCGGATTGGCCCCCAGTCTGCGAACCGTCATGGCGCGGAGTTTCTCAAATTGTTCCGGCGTCAAAAAATCGGCGGATTTCATGAGAGACCGCACCCGCGAGAGGGTGAGCTCGCTCCGGAGCGCTTCCGTTTCTTTGATCTTTTTTTCGATCTTTGACAGATCGAGCTTCTTGTCGTCCAGCAGATCGCCCAACTCCAGCTCGGCGACTTTGATTTTGGCCGTCTGCATGACCGTCTCTTTGAGATAGGTTCTTCGGAGCTCTTTGAGCTTGGCGGTTTGCTCATCGGTCAGGCCGAGTCGCTGCTTCA
>JBGPUQ010000170.1:0-2951 GCA_041491185.1 Nitrospiria bacterium
AAAATCATCCGCGGCGGTTCCTGGAATGACGACCCGCTCGCGCTGCGCACCACCAGCCGGGCCTCCGCCGATCCCGGCGCCCGCACGCGCACGATCGGGTTTCGCTGCGCCCGTGATGTTCACGACTGAGTGAGCGAATGTTTTGTATGAGCGGATAAATCATGCGTGAACGTCGATGGGAATCCGCGCCGCTCACTTTTGACGATGTCCTGACGGTCGGGAGGCGGTTGGCGCGACGCGGCTTGGCGCCGGCTGTCCCGTCGAAGGAGATCATCGGCTACGTCGAGGAGTGGACGGTGGCGACGCCAGCGGCCATTGCGGCTGTCGATCGCTGGCCCACCGAGGATGTGACACTGGTCTACAGCCATGAGCGATGGCGCGGCGACTTTTACCTGTTTGCCGGTCAGTATCACACGCTCTATCGACAACTTCAGACCGCCGGGGCCTATTGCTCGGTCAGCCATCCGTGGCAGGTCGCCGGTTCGTTTATCACCCTGCACCCCCGCGGCATGTTCTGGGTTGGTGTTCGCGACACGCATGCGTTTGTCCGTGTGCGGCTGCACACGACGGAGGTGGTGACGCCGGGAGAGACCAGAGCCGATGACCGGCGCGACGTGTGGATCGATGAGCGACGGCAGGCGTTTGAGTCGGCCATCGGGCTGATGGATCTGCCCCTGACCACCGGGATCGAAAAGGCGCGCGTGATCGTACGGAGCTCCGACGAGGAGGCCGCGCTCTTTTGCTCGTGGCCGGATGCCTTCGGCCCCTGCCAGTTTGAATTCAACCAATCGGATGCGCGGGCGCTGCTGGTACGGGCGGGTCAGTTGGCGGCGACGATCGGTGCCGAGCCCGTCACCGTGCGGAGCTATCTGACCGGATTTTCCGAGTCGGCGTTGGCACAATTTGCGGCGGCGACCACTCCGGGGCGGTCGACCTACCGCTGCTCGGTTCATCTCCAGATGGGTGAACTGCCGGAGATGTTGACCGTGATCGCCCCCGACGGCCGGCTGTACGCGACACTCTGCGAATTTCAGGCGGAGCAGCTCGGGGTCGACGCGCCCAACGCCTGGGCGATTATCGGGATCGTCGGCCTGGAGGGCCATTTTCGGATCGAAGCGCGGCTCAACCGCGCGCCGCTGCCGGAACAGGAAATGGCCGGCTGGTTGGAGCAGGTGGTCGGGGTGCCGATGGCCTACGCCCCGCTGTCGCCGTTTCCGTGAACAACGACATTTTCGACTTCAGATTTTCGATTTTCGAATGAAAGATATTAATATGTGCAACAATAGAACACCGGTTGTCTTGGCAGTGCAATCGAAATTCGAAAATCGAGTAAAAGATGTTTTGGCACTGCAGTTCAATCGAAAATCGAAATTCGAAAATCAAAAATAGCGGAGCTCCGTGATGACCCAATCACACATGCGCCCACTGGGACGAACGGGGTTGTCCGTGTGTCCCCTGGGGTTCGGCTGTTATCGGATTACCGACGGCAACGCCATGCACGAAGCCGCGTTGCGCGCCTATCTGGAGCAGGGCGGCAACCTGATCGACACCAGCGCCAACTATGCCGACGGCCTGTCCGAGAAATTGGTGGGCCGGGTGCTCAAGGATTATCCCCGTGAACGGGTGATTGTCGTCACCAAGGGCGGCTACATCCAGGGGCGGAATATGGCGCTGGCGCGCGAACGGAGTTTCCCGGAGGTGGTCTCCTACGCCGACGGGTTGTGGCACTGCATCCATCCCGAGTTTTTAGAGACGCAACTCCGCCTCTCCGCCGAACGGCTGGGCGTCGAGACGATCGATGTCTATCTGCTCCACAATCCGGAATATTTTCTGACGGAGATCGCCCACCATCATCCGCCCACCGCCTCCGATCACGATGAGTTTTATCGGCGGATCGGGCAGGCGTTTCGCTTCCTGGAGCAACAGGTTCGCGAGGGGAAGCTGCGCTGGTACGGCATCAGCTCGAATCATTTCGGCCTGCCGTCGTCAGAGCCGACGATGACCAGCGTGGCGCGCTGCCTTGACGCCGCCAACGCGGTCGCCGCCGACCATCATTTTGCCGTCGTGCAATTGCCCCTGAATCTCTATGAGAGCGGCGGCGCCCTGGAACCGAATACCGACGGCCGGACGGTCCTGGGCTATTGCCGGTCACACGGGATCGGCGTGCTGGCGAATCGGCCGCTCAACGCATTTTCCGACGGTCGTCTGACCCGGCTGGCCGATTTTGTGGCTCCGGGCACCACGCCTCCCGGAGCGGCGGAATTGACGGCGTTGTTGGAGCCGCTGCGCCGGCACGAGGAACAATTCATCGAGCGATTCAGCGACGTGAAGCGCGAGCAGGGGAGTGTGACCGACTTGCTGGCGCGCATCCTCCCCGCAGTGAAATCCACGGCGCACTTCGAGCAGGTCGCCGACGCCTATATCCTCAGCCCGATTCAGCAATGGCTGGCGGCCGTGCATCAGCAGCTCGGTGCGCAACCGGCGTGGCTGGCCTGGCAGCGGGAGTGTGTCGACCTGCTGAACAGGCTTTTTGAAGAGATCGCGCGCCATCTCACCGCGCAACAGCAGGCGACATCGGACCGGGTGCGGCGCCGACTGATCCAGGCCGGCTATCCCGAGGCCGTTCCCCCGGAGCCGCTGAGTCGGATGGCGATCCGCGTCCTGCTCTCCCTGCCCGGTCTGTCGTCCGTCCTGGTCGGCATGCGCCGGCCCGAATATGTCGGGGATGTGGCGGGGTTGGCGTCGGCGCCGTCGCTTGACGGCGAGAAACTGCTGCGGGCGTTTGAGGCGGGCGCCGATCCGGGGGCGCGGGGATGATCGTTGTCACGCCGTCGGCGATTGACAAACTCCAGGCGCTGATTGCCGAGCATCCCGAGGATCCGATCGTGCGGATCGAACTCAAGGAGCTGGGCGACAACCGCCGAATTTTTCGGATCACCCTGGACTCGGCG
>JBGPUQ010000171.1:0-2946 GCA_041491185.1 Nitrospiria bacterium
GCCCTGCTCGTGATTGGCGTGGCGTTTGATTGTGTTGGTTTGGCTCGCCGCCGATTGGTCTATCATCGGGCGGCGCTCTATCTTTTGATGCTGGGCCTGCTCGGGGGGCTGGCCTCCGCGTTGATCGGGTTTCGAACCGGTGACGCCGCCGGCTCATCCGCCACGCTCCATCAACTGTGGGCCATCGCCACGCTGGTCGTCTTTGGCGGGCTGCTGCTGCTCCGTTTTTTGACGCGTGAGCGCTGGACCCCGCCGCTTCGGGGGATGTACGTCGCGCTGGCCGTGACGGGCATTGTCGCGCTGGCCATTACCGGCTTCTACGGCACCGAACTCATCGCCGGCTTCGGCGATTTATCTGTCCCGCCCTAACAGCATCTACGTACATCCGATCAATACTCCCGCGCCTGCGGACGGTAGCGCGTGATCGTCACCGGCGCGTAGTCGAGCCGCGGGCCGGTGGCCGTGCGATACGCAAGCGTATGTTTGAGCCAGTGGGTATCATCTCGATGGGGAAAATCCAGCCGCGAATGGGCGCCGCGGCTCTCTTCCCTGGCCAGCGCGCCTTCAACGATCGTTTCGGCCAGATTGAGCACCGAGAGCAGCTCGAACGCGCCGACCAGTTCGGTGTTAAAGATCGCGCTGCGGTCCCGCACCCCGACCGTGGCGGCCCGCCGGCGCAGGTCGATCAGTTGACGGCGGCCCTCCTCCAGCCGCTCTTTCGTCCGAAAGATGCCGATCTGCCGGCTCATCACCTGGCCGATCTCTTCCCGCAATGTCCAGGCCGGCAGGGTCTGTCCCGGCTCAAAGAACCGGGCCAGCCGTCGTCGATCCGGCTCGATCACCGATTCGGCGAGCCGCGGCGCCGGGAGCGTAGCCGCCCGTTCGGCGGCCCGCAGACCGGCGCGACGGCCGAAGACAATCGTCTCCAGCAACGCGTTGCCGCCCAGGCGATTGGCGCCGTGCACGCTCAAACAGGCGCACTCGCCGGCCGCGTACAATCCCTCGATCTCCGTCTCGCACCAGGTGTTGGTCTTCACCCCGCCCATGGAGTAATGGACACCCGGCGTGATCGGCACCGGCGCCTCGATCATATCGACGCCGATATAGGTCAGCGCGAGTTCCCGAATTTGCGGTAGCCGCTCCAGAATGCGCTCCCGTCCCAGGTGGCGCACATCCAACAGCACGCACCCATCCAGCCCCCGCCCCTCCTCGATCTCCTGCTGTTCGGCCCGTGAGACGACATCCCGGCTGGCCAGCTCCAGCGAATGGGGGGCGTAGCGCTGCATGAAGCGCTCGCCTTCGCCGTTGATCAGATAGCCCCCTTCGCCGCGCGCCGCCTCGCTGAGCAGGATGCCCGTTCGTTTGAGCGTCGTCGGATGGAACTGGACGAACTCCATGTCCATCAGCGGCGCGCCCGCCCGATAGGCCATGCTCATCCCGTCTCCGGTATTGATCATCGCGTTGGTGCTGACGGCATAGACCCGGCCGTAACCGCCGGTCGCCAAGATGACCGACTTCGCCGCAAAGGCGTGCAACCCGCCGTTGACGACGTCCAGCGCGATCACGCCGCGGCAAACCCCGTCGTCCACAACGAGCGACGTGACATACCATTCTTCAAAGACGGTGGGCGCGCGCTTGAGCAGTTGCTCATACAGGACATGCACCAGCGCATGGCCGGTCCGGTCTTCGGTATAGCAGGTGCGGGGATAGCCGGCGCCGCCGAACGGCCGCTGCGCGATCCGTCCCTGCTCGTCCCGGCTGAAGAGCGCGCCCATCCGCTCCAGCTCTCCGATCTGCTCCGGCCCTTCCCGGCAGAGAATGTCGATCGCGTCCTGATCGCCGAGGTAGTCGCTGCCCTTCACGGTATCAAAGGCGTGGGCTTCCCACGAATCGTCGGGGCCGAGCGCGGCGTTGATGCCGCCCTCCGCCGCCACCGAGTGGCTGCGGACGGGGTGGACTTTGGAAAAGAGGGCGACCGAACAATCCGGTGGGATCGCAATCGCCGCCCGCATCCCGGCCAGCCCGCCCCCGATGATGATGACGTCAAATTTCATCATGCGTCGGTCTCCTCCGCGCGCCGAGCCTGATCCACGCCGTGGATCAGGCCGCGGGGAGCCATCGGAGGTTGGGTTTGCGGGCCGCGAGCACTTCGTCCAACCGCCCCAGCTCGGTGGTGTGCGGCGCGTGCCGCACCTTGTCCGGCTCCTTCTCCGCTTCATCGGCGATCGTCAGCATCACGTCGCAAAACCGGTCGAGCGTCTCTTTCGATTCGGTTTCGACCGGCTCGATCATGATCGCTTCCTCCACCACGAGCGGAAAGTTGACGGTCGGCGGATAGATGCCAAAATCGATCAGCCGTTTGGCGATATCCCACGCGTGGACATCATGGGCCTTCTGCCGTTTGGCCGAAAGGACGACTTCGTGCATGCAGGGGCGGTTGTAGGGAATATGGTAGCGCGAGGCGAGCCGGCGGCGAAGGTAATTCGCATTGAGAATGGCCGTCCGGCTGACCTCGGCCAGTCCGTCTGCGCCCAGCGCGCGGATGTAGACGGCGGCGCGCAGCAGGATGCCGAAATTGCCATGGAAGGCGTGCACGCGGCCGATCGAGTGGGGGCGGTCGTCATCGAGCACAAACCGGCCGTCGCGTTCCTCCACCACGGGAGCGGGGAGATAGGGCGCCAGGGCGGCCGTGACCGCGACCGGTCCGGCGCCCGGCCCGCCGCCGCCGTGCGGTGTGGAGAAGGTCTTGTGCAGGTTGATATGGACGACATCAAACCCCATGTCGCCGGGCCGGGCGATCCCCAGCAGCGCGTTAAGATTCGCGCCGTCCATGTACATCAATCCGCCGGCCCGGTGAACGATGTCGGCGATCCGGAGAATGTCGCGCTCGAACAGTCCCAGCGTATTCGGCTGGGTCAGCATCAGCCCGGCGCAGCGATCGGTCGC
>JBGPUQ010000172.1:0-2940 GCA_041491185.1 Nitrospiria bacterium
ACTGGCGACCTTGTTGAGATTGAGATCGTTCGTCACAATCTTGGCGCCGAGTTTTTTGGCCAGCGCCACGACTTTGGCGTCGACTTCTCGGATCTGGGGAAAATCGTCATCGATGATTTTGACCGCGATGCCCGGCATCTCTTGAATCCGGCGCAGGACGTCAAGTCCCCGCCGTCCACGGGCCCGCTTCAATGAATCGGAAGAATCCGCGATATGCTGCAGCTCTTGCAGAATGAACTGGGGCAGGACAAATCCGCCCTCCATGAACCCCGTCTCGCACAGATCGGCGATGCGGCCGTCGATGATGACGCTGGTGTCCAGGATCTTCCGACCGATCTCGGCCCCTCGGCCGCCGTCGACCGTCTCACCCGCTCCTGATCGCCGGAGACCCGGCCAGGATTGAGCCGCACGACCACCGGAGGCCCAGCGGCCGCCGATCGCGCCCCCCACGTAGCCGGAGATCACCAGCGTCCCCAGCCACCAGACACCCCAGGCCGCAGGATAGGATTCCACCAACGGCTGGGAGACAAAGAGCAACAACCCCGCCGCCACGATGCCCACGATGACGCCGAACCCCCCGGCGACCAGGACCGGCGGATCGAAACCCGCCAGCAGCCGCTCAATCGCCACGGCCAGCAGCCCGACCAGCGCCCCGACGAAGAGCGCCGGCAGACTCAACGGACCGCTCTCCCACAGCGGGGCCAGCACGAAGCCGCCGATGACAGCCGAGAAGAACACGAACCCCGCACGAAAGAGCCACGTTACCATCATCTGCACACCATCACGATTAAAGTGACGGCCATCGCCTCACGAACTAATGGTGAGGAAGAGCATCTGGCCGTTTCGATTTATGAGCAGCAACACCGATTCCCCCGCCTGCAACCCCTGGATGATCCGCCGATAGTCCTTTGTGCTCTTCACCGATTGGCGATTGATCTCCATGATCACATCACCGGCCTGGACGCCCGCGGCTTCCGCCGTGCTGCCGCTTTCCACCTCGGTCACCACCACCCCGGCCGCGCCGCGTGGCAAATTCAACCGGTCGGCCAGCTCCGGCGTCAGATCCTGCACCGCCACGCCGCTCAGCGTCTCGTTGGCCGGAGCCTCCCCCGGTTTGCCTCCGCCGCCCGACACGTCTTTCGGTTGCTCTTCAATCTTGACCTCGAGTTCTTTTTCCTGTTTGTCTCGAATCACTGTCACACGGACTTTTTGACCGAGCGGCGTCTCCGCCACCAGATTGCGCAGTTGACCGGCATTGCTCACCTCCCGGCCGTTGTACTTGGTAATCACATCACCCCGCCTCAGACCGGCCCGCTCGGCCGGCGTCTCCTTCAGGACATCGCTGACCAGGGCGCCGTGCGTCTCTTTCAGCCCAAACTGCTTGGCCAGCTCGGCGTTGACCTCCTGGATGCTCACCCCCAGCCACCCGCGCACCACCTTGCCCTCTTTCAAGAGACTGGTCATCACCAGTTTGGCCATATTGCTGGGGATGGCAAAGCCGATGCCCATATAGCCGCCGCTGCGGCTGAAAATCGCCGTGTTCACCCCGATCAACTCGCCCCGCGTATTGACCAGGGCGCCGCCGGAATTTCCGGGATTGATCGCGGCATCGGTTTGAATGAAATCTTCATAATCGGCGATGCCCACGTTGGCGCGACCCACCGCGCTGATGATGCCCATCGTCACGGTCTGGTTCAACCCAAAGGGATTGCCGATGGCCACCACGTATTCGCCGACCTTGAGCTGGGTGGAGTCACCCCACGGGATGGTCGGCAGACCGGTCGCATTGATCTTCACCACCGCCACATCGGTCTTGGGATCGGTGCCCACCACCTTGCCGACGAACTCCCGCTTGTCCGACAGCAACACCTTGATCTCGTCCGCCTGAGCGACCACATGATTATTGGTCACGATATAGCCGGCCGGATCCACGATGACGCCGGAACCCAAACTTTGTTCCCGGCGCGTTTTCGGCACATCAAACTGCCGGGAAAATTCATCGCCGAAAAACCGCTCAAAAAACGGATCATTGGAAAAGGGATTGGGCGCGCCCTGCCGTCCTTTGATCACCCGCGTCGTGGAAATGTTGACCACGGCCGGGGTCGTCCGCTCCGCAATCTTGACGAAGGGCTGGTCATCGATGCCGGGGAGCGGCAATCCCGATCCCGCAGGAGCGGCGACGGCCGTCGCCGCCTGCTTGTCTCCGGCCTGACCGGAGGAAAACCAATTAAAATCCATCGCGAGAAAAAGACCGATAATCATGCCGACACCGACCATCGCGCCGCTCACGATAAAGCGCGTCAGGCCGGATGTCCTATGAGTGTTGTCGTATTGTCCGAACTGCATTGCCGTCAAACCTCCTCTGTGGTGAATGGCTGACTCACCGCCCTATTATACGTATATCTTTGAAAGCTTGTAAAGATAACGGAAAGAGCCGGCATTTGAACTGGATGGGGAACCGGCCGCTTCACGGCGCACGGTGGCGATGGGCATGATGCTCCAGCAGCGTCACCAGCAACAGAATCATCACCGCCTGCAGGATCAACAACACGGCATCGACGGTCCGGGCGTGCCGCAAGGCGACGGCGGCCAGCCCCAGGATGCCGTTCAACCCGAGAATGAACCAGACCGTCATGCGCTCACTGCCGAAAATCTCGATCAGCCGGTGGTGCAGATGGTCGGTGCCGACGTAGTCGATCCATTCCCGGAAGCTCCGGACCCGCCCCGACAGCAATCGCGCCGCGGTAATGTGGATCATATCAAAGATCAGGACGCCGAAGATCAGGAGCGGATTGCTGAGCGACACGATCGGATTGTTGTCGGCCCAGTTGCCCTTCACCGCCAGGCAGGCGAGCACAAATCCAATGAAGGCGCTCCCGCCGTCGCCCAGAAAAATCAGCGCCGGCCGGCGCCACCGCCAATTATAGAGGAGAAACCCCA
>JBGPUQ010000173.1:0-2913 GCA_041491185.1 Nitrospiria bacterium
GAGATTGCACCCCGGCCTGGTCACGCCGGAGACGCTGCCTGACGCGGTGCGCGACCGGTTCATCGGCCAGAACGCCCGGAAGCTGATCATGATCACGCCGGCGAAGAATATCTGGGACCCGAAGGCGATGGAGGCGTTCGTGACCGAGCTGCGCACGGTCGATCCGACGGTCACCGGCCCACCGGTCACGTCGTATGAGGCAGCCAAGCTGATGCGGCGCGCATTCCAGCAGACCGCGCTCCTGAGTCTCGCGGTGGTCATCGGGCTCGTCTGGCTCCATTTTTCCCGCTGGCGCGTCGTCGCCCTGGCCTTCGTCCCGCTGCTGATCGGGCTCGTCTGGCTGCTGGGCGGGATGGGACTCTTCGGCATCTCGTTCAACCTCGCCAACTTTTTCGCCGTGCCGATTTTGATCGGCACCGGCATCGACGGTGGAATTCAGATGGTCCAGCGGATGTATGAGGAGCCGCATCGCCCCATGCTGGAGACGAGCACCGCCACGTCGGTGACGCTTTCATCGTTGACGACGCTGCTGGCCTTCGGCAGTCTGATGCTGGGCCAGCACCGCGGCATCGCCAGCTTGGGACAGATCATGGCGCTGGGCACGCTGAGCATCCTGATCGCCACGATTCTTGTCCTACCCGCGCTGCATGAGCGGTTTATTCGGACAAGGAAGGCCGGTGCGTAACCTCCGCGCACTCCTGCTTTGCGCGGCCTGCCTGCTGGTGGCCATCCTGGCGCAGGCGCCGCCTGTGGGGGGCTATCCAGCGAGCAAGGCGAGCGTGAGGGGGAGGCTCCACCGGGTTTCCGCGGTGCTTGTACCGATAATCGAACGTGACCTCTCACGTTCGTTCGAGGTAAAGGGGGCGACGCGAGTCCCTACAATAGATCCCATTCATTTTCTGCTCATTCAGCCCGGGTCGCCGGGGACGACCGAAGAGGCCGCGCCGTTGATCGGCCGTTTAGCCGGCTATCTGGCCGGTCATCTTCCACAGGGCACGACACTTGCCGGGAGCTATATCAACGCGATCGACGAGGCCAATCAGGCGATTGCCCGGCTCCATCCACGCTTCGCCATCGTCACGTTGCCCTATTATCTGGAGCATCGAGCCGCCTACGATTGGCGGCCGCAACTGGCCACCCGGCCCGGCGGCCGCACTGAAGACCACTATCGGCTGCTGGTCTCCACGACCAACCCCGTCACCACCTGGCAGGCGCTCAAGGGCGAAGTTGCCGGCACGCTCTGTCAGACGACAGAGGCCGTCGCTCGACTCATGTTTCAACGCACGCCATCGGCACTGCCCTTTCACTGCCAGCCGACCGACCGGCTCTTGCGCGCCGCCCGTCAGGTCGCCCGCGGCGAACTCACCGGCGTGGTGGTCACCGATGAGCAGTATGCCTCGCTGACGGCGCTGCCCGAAGGCAAACAATTGCGTCCGCTCGTAACCACGCCGCCGCTTCCCCCGCCGCTGGTCGTTTCGTTCGGGCCGCCGGATGAGACGATCCAGGCGATCACCCGGATATTGATGGGCATGAAGGATGATCCCGGCGCGAAAGAGCTGTTGACCGAACTCCGCACCGACGGATTCGGCCCCATCGACCCGGCCGGGCTGGAACCACTGACCCAGCAATACGAACGACTCGGACGAAACGCGCCATGATCCGTCATGTATGGATCGGAGCGCTGAGCTGGCTGGTGATCGCCGGCTGCGCCGCGCTGCCGGCCGTGGCGCCAACTCCGCCGGCCGCCCTCCCTCCGGTGGAGGGCGCCGTCGCCCGCGGCGACACCGCCTTTTCGCTGCCGCGCACACCGGCGCGCGTGCGGGAGGCCGCATTGAACTACGAAGCAGCGGCGCAGTCACCCGCCACGGCGGGGGAGGCGCTCTGGAAAGCCGCGCGCGCCTATGGCTGGCTGGCCCAGTTCGATGAGTCTGGCCCTGTCCGTCAGGAGCAGGACGCCGTCCGTGGGATCAATCTGGCCCGGCGGGCGATTGCGGCCGCGCCTGCGAATGCGGAAGCGCATTATTATCTGGCCGTCAACCTCGGGCTGTTTTCACAACTCCATGCCGTGCTAAATCACCTGCCGGAGATGGCCCGTGCCGCCGAAAAAGCCGCCAAGTTGAAACCCCGTCTCGATGGGGCCGGCCCCTATCGCCTGCTCGGCTCGCTCTATGGCTTTGCGCCCGAGCCGCCGATCAGCCTGGGGGATGAAGAACGGGGATTGGATGATCTGAAGCGCGCCGTGGAGCTGGCGCCGGAGCAACCGGAAAATCACGTTCAACTGGCCAAGTTGCTCGCCGCGATGGGCGACAAGGAGGGGGCACGACGCCAGCTCAAACTCGCGTTGTTCCTCGAAGCGGATACGCAGGCGGATACCTTCGAAACCACGGCGTGGCAGAAAGAGGCGCGCCGATTATGGGAGACGATCAAGTAGCGGCGTGAGGACGACCGGCTAGTAGGAACTCCGTTTCTTTGCCCGAATATTGCGCCGGGAACCTTTGGCTTTGGGAAAGCGGTCGCCTTTTCCGCCGCCTCGCCATGGACTCCCCCCGGGCCCGCCCCCGCCGAAGCCGCCGAAGCCGGACGGTCTCGGTGTTTTCTCCTGAGCCTCGTTGACCACGATGGCGCGACCGGAAATTTCCTTTCCATTCAACGCCGCGGCGGCCGCATCCGTGTCGGACTGGCTCCCCATCGTGACAAAGGCAAACCCGCGCGGTCGGCCCGTCACCCGATCGGTGATGATCTGAATCTGATCGACCGTTCGACCATCAGCCGCGAACAGATCGCGCAACTGATCCTCGTTCAAATCAAACGGCAAATTTCCGGCAAACAGCTTCGTTCCCATGCATCGACTCTCCTAGGTGAGGTGCGGTCGGGTACATCATACCTTTTTGGCCGGCCAAGATGCCAGCCCTC
>JBGPUQ010000174.1:0-2897 GCA_041491185.1 Nitrospiria bacterium
ACCGACCTCGCCGCACTCGCCCCGCTCCTGGCGCGCGACACACGCATCGCCGTCGATTCGGAATCGGATAGTTTTCACCACTACACCGAAAAAGTCTGCCTGCTCCAGATCTCGACTCAACGGGAGACGGTGCTGCTCGATCCGCTTCAACTGGACAACCTGTCGCCGCTGCTGCCCATCTTTGCGAATCCAATGATCGAGAAAGTGCTGCACGGCGCCGATTATGACGTGAGAACACTGGCGCGCGATTACGGCGTGGCGTTCGATCCGCTGTTCGACACAATGGTCGCCGCGCAAATACTGGGATTGTCGGAGTGGGGATTGGCCGCGTTATTGAAACGCTATTTCGGCGTCATCCTGAATAAAAAATTTCAGAAAGCCGACTGGTCGCGGCGGCCGATCGCCGAAGAGATGATCCGGTACGCGGCGGAGGACACGGCCTACCTGCTGCCGCTGCGCGACATCCTGGGAGAGGAATTAACGCGGCAGGGCCGGCTGGAGTGGCTGCGAGAAGAATGCCGGCTGCTCGTCGACAACCGGACGGGGCCCAGGCCGCCGCCATCGTGCTTCAACATCAAGGGAGCGGGCCGGTTGGAACCGAAACAGCAGGCCGTGCTGCAAGCGCTCCTTGAATTTCGCGAAGCGGCGGCACGGGACACCGACCGCCCCCCGTTTAAAATCGTCGCGAATGAGATCCTGCTCGAACTGGCCGCGCAACAGCCGACGCTCCCCGACGAGCTCTCGCATCTGCGCGGTCTCACCCCCCATGTGCTGGGGCGTTACGGCGCGGGATTGCTCACCGCCATTCGCACGGGGCAGGCCGTTCCTCCGGAACAATGGCCGAAGCGCCGCCCCTTCACCCACTCGCCCATCGACTCCAAGCAGGAGGCGCGCCTGAAGCGCCTCAAGGCCGCGCGCGACCGGCATGCGGTGAACCTGGGACTCAGTCCCGGCTTCCTCTGCAGCAACGCCGTCATGGAGCGGTTGGTTCGACTCGACGCTCCCACAGCGGACGCGGTGGCGCCACAGCTCACTCGCTGGCGATTCTCCATTCTGGGGAACGACTTCCTGGCGATTCTCGGCCCCACCGTCGGGCGCTGACCCGGCGCCGTCACACGATCCATAAAAAAATACGGCAGGTCATTCAGACCTGCCGCGCGTCTCTCCCCGACCGTTCACCGGTCGTGATCAGTCCCGTTCGGGTTCCGTTCCTCCATGCTTGTGCTTCACTTTTTCTTCGTTAAAAAGCTCTTCCAGCTCCCGTTCCATCTCGATCTGATCATTCGGGGTCGAGATCAATGGGATTTCAATCCGGCCGGACGGTTTCTTCTCGGCCTTCTTTGCGGACGGCTCTTCGCTCTTCGCCGTCTCCCTCGGCTCATCCTTCCCGTGCGGCGGCGTCTTTTTTCCTGGATCGGTCATTGGTCGGGCTCCATCACCTCGGTGTGCGTACCCCTTTAGTGTACATGGCGGCCGGCACAGACGCAATGGGTGATTGCCTGATACACCCGCCATCTGTTATCGTATGGGTTGACACCCCGCAGCCATGCATCCCATCCTCATTCAAATCGGTCCCGTCGCCATCCGCTATTACGGATTGATGTACGTGCTCGCCTTCTTTGTCGGCGGGTGGCTGCTCGGCACCGAGGTGCGGCGCAAGGGGATCCCGCTGACGGATGATCGGCGCTGGGATTTTCTGTCGCTCGTCTATGTGGCCGGCATCCTGGGCGCGCGCATCTATTACGTCCTCTTTAATTGGTCCTATTACAGTGAGAACCCGTTGGAGATTCCGGCCATCTGGCATGGGGGACTGGCCATTCACGGCGGCATCATCGGCGCCGTGCTGGCCGGCTGGTGGTATGTGGCCCGTCACCATCTTTCCTTTTTACAACTCGCCGATGCGGGCGCGCCCAGCGTGATCCTGGGCCAGGCGTTCGGCCGATTCGGAAACTTCATGAACGGAGAAATTCACGGCGTCCCGACGACAATGCCCTGGGGCATCGTCTTTCCGCCGGAGAGCCCTGCGGGCCAGCAATTCGGGCCGGTCCCCTTGCACCCGACCATGCTCTATGAACTGGGACTCAACCTCCTGATCTTCGCACTCCTGTGGTCCATGCGAAAACGGCCGGCGCAGGATGGGTTTATCTTCTTCACCTACCTGATTCTCTACTCGATTGATCGCTCCATCGTCAGCGCGTTTCGTGCGGAGGATCTGATGCTCGGCCCCTTCCGGGCGCCGCATGTCGTAAGCGCCATCCTGGTGGTGGGATTGGGCTGGTTCATGATTCAGCGACGGCTCTGGCGCCCGCTCGAGCAAAAGCCGGCAGGGCCGGCCTCGAGACAGACGATTCGCTCATCTTCATAAGCTCCCTGCTCCTGGAGGAGCCCATGCGACGCAAGGAATTTGAAGCGGCCGTGCAACAGGCCCTTTCACGCATTCCGGACGAGTTCCGCGCGGCCCTGAGCAACGTCGCCATCGTCCTGGAATCCTGGCCGGACCCCCAGGAAATGGCCGACATCTACGGCGATCCGAACGAAGCGGTCTATGGCCTCTACCGCGGCGTCCCGCTCACGCAACGGGGCGCCGACGACGGCGGCGCGCTGCCGGATATGATCGTGCTCTATCAGGGACCGTTGGAAGAGGATTTCCCGGACCCGGACGAGTTGATCCGCGAGATCGAGATCACCGTCGCGCACGAAATCGCCCACCACTTCGGCTTCGGCGAAGATTCCCTGGAGCGGTACGGCTACGGGTAGGCGTTGGCAGTCAGGTCGTCGATCGATCCCGACCAGTTCCACCAAAAAGCAGGGCGGGGATTCAATCCCCGCCCTGACCGGCTGCAACAGCAGCGTTCCTATTTCAGCCCGAAGTTGAAGTTGATCGTCGAACTGTCGCT
>JBGPUQ010000175.1:0-2885 GCA_041491185.1 Nitrospiria bacterium
CAGAACCGCGCCGCTATAGAGCAGGAGCATCAGCAGCGACCGGACGGTCGCCACCTGCCCGCCGGCGAGCAGCGTATAAAAAACGACGGCCGGCACCGTCGCCAGCATCGCCGCCTGCGTCGGCGTCAGCCAGCGGGTCAATCCCAACAGCCACCGGCCGGGCAGGAGGCGGCAGACACCCCGCACGATCAGAAACAGCGCGCCGGCCAGGAGGCCGAGGTGGCTGCCGGAAATCGAGAGGATGTGGGCCACCCCGGCGGCCGTAAAATCATTCCGCAGTTCCGGGGTCAGCCCGCCCGTCTCGCCGATGATCATGGCCGAGAGCAGCGCCGCCGTCTCGGGCGCCAGTGCATTCGTCATCGACAGCCGAATGCGTTCCCGCCATTCACCGACGAGCCGGATCACACGAATCCCGATGCCGTGGCGTTCCGGCTCGAGCCGCTCGACTCGATCCGCCTTGGCCGAGACCACGGCCCCGATCCCCTGCCGTTGCGCATACCAACCGGAATCAAACAGGCCGGGGTTGTGCAACCCTCGCGGCCGGTGAAGTTCCGCGAATAGACGGACTCGATCACCGGCCCCGAGCCATGGTTCTCCCGGTGCGGGCGCACCACGAATCGTGAGACGCACCTGTCCCTCAACGGGCTGACGGACGGCTCCGGCGGCCGGTGTGGAATCGTCCCCGGCCGGTGACGTCGGCGGCACCGTGATGGCGGAGAGTTCGAGCAGCGCGACGGTACGATCCGTGTGCGGCTCGACAAAACCGGCGACCTCGCCGATCACCTCCACCGGGCCGCGCTCGACATACGGCTCAAGCGGCGGATGCTCGATGACCGTGAGCATTCGGTGGGACGCGCCCGCGCCGAGCACGATGAACACCAATCCGATCATCAGCCACCGCCGGGATCGGACCGCGTCGTCGGATGATCGGGACAGGGCGCCGCGTCGCCGGACGAACACCACGGTGATGAGCAGGACCACGCCGGCGCCGATCGCGATCGTCAGCGGAAAATAGATAGCGAGTTCGCCGGCCGTCAGCCCGCCGAGCACGCACAGGGTGATGCGGAGGAGCGGTCGCGGCATGGCCGATTCCTCCGGGAACGGACGATCAGGGGGGCACAAAAACGCCGGGCGAGCTCATAATCGCCGGTTTATCGATCGTGACAGACCAGACACAATTGCGGCGATTTATCGCGAAGAAAACCGGCATGCAGTTCACTGTGGGCGTTATGGCAGCTGTCACAGTGAATGACGCCGAAGGTGGTGTGGATCAACCGGTATCGTTCCGTGATATCGGTGGCGGCCTCTCCGCCGCTCGCGCTCGCCGGCTGCGCGACAGCCGCCGGCGACGTGCCGTTCGGTAGAACGGGCTGGGGGTTCCCCGGCGTCTCCGCATAATACTTCGATGCCGACTTAAAGTCCGGCAGAATGAGTTGGTCATCCTGCAGATCGGGGATCGCAAAAAATCGCCGCTGACTCGATACCGGTGATGTGGCGGACTGTTCCCCGTTCGGCTTCCGGGGGTAGAAGGTGGCGATCGGGTGATCGGGAATCTCACCCTTTCTGCTGGGGTTCGCCCCAAGCTTGACCTCCAGTTGGTCAAAGAAATTACTCAATGGCGTCGCGCCCTGTATCCCCATGCGTTCATGGCCTCGCTGGACGTCTTCAGCCACGGTGCCGTCGTGACAACCCAAGCAGTCGGCCGAGACGCCGAAGGGCCGATCCGGCGACATGTTCGGCGGCAGCGGCCAGCTTTGCGGCAGAGAAAAGTTCTTCACCGGCGCCCCCTGCTCCCACACCGGCCGCTGCTCGCGAGCGTCACCGAAGGCCGGCAGCACCGCATCATCCTTCGAGATCGCCATCCCGGGCAGAGAGATCTTTCCGTCCACATGGCAGGCGAGACAGCGTTCCTTGAGCGTATACCCGCTCGGGGGCAGGATATTGTGGACCGTCTGCTCAACCTCGTTATAGTGACTGCCCGCCCCCAGCGCCACCGCGGCACCGCCCACCACCACCGCGAGAGACAACCCCGCGACCATCGCCCGACGACGCCCCGCGGATCCCGCATTCATGCCGCCGACCCTCCCAGTGCGGCCGCGATGGTCCGGGCCAGCTCTTTCGCCGCCTGATCGACCAGCCGTTTGACCTTGCCCTCCACCATCACCCGCACGATCGGCTCGGTCCCCGAATAGCGAACCAGCACCCGCCCCTGACCGTCGAGCCGCTGCTCAACCTGTTTCAGTTGCTTGGCATAGCCGGGGATGTCGGACAATTCTCTGCGCCGCGCCACGCGCACGTTGAGCAGGACTTGCGGCCACGATTTCATGCAGGCGGCCAACTCGGCCAACGACCGGCCGCTTTCGTGCATGAGCGCCAGCACCTGGAGCGAGGTAATCAGACCGTCGCCGCTGGTATTGTAATCCAGAAAGATGACGTGGCCCGACGCTTCGCCGCCGAAATTGTAGCCCCCTTGCAGCATGCGTTCCAGGACATAGCGGTCGCCCACCTTCGCCCGCACGACTTTGATCCCTTCCGGCTCCAGCGCCGCCTCAAAACCCATGTTGCTCATGACGGTCGTCACCACCGTCCCGTTTTTGAGTTGACCGCGCCGATGGAGCGCCAACGCGCAGGCGGCGAGGATGTGATCCCCCGGAATAAGTTGGCCCCGATGATCGACAAAGAGCGCCCGGTCGGCATCCCCATCGTAGGCGATCCCAATGTCCGCGCCGATCTTCGTCACGGCGCGCTGGAGCGACGCGGGCGCCATCGCTCCGCAGTTGGCGTTGATGTTCGTCCCGTTGGGCCGATCCCCAAGGACCGTCACGTCGGCCCCCAGCTCCCGCAACACCATCGGCGCCACCTTATAGGCCGCGCCGTTGGCGCAG
>JBGPUQ010000176.1:0-2882 GCA_041491185.1 Nitrospiria bacterium
CGGGCGAGATGATGCAATCCTGCCCCTGCTTCCAATCGGCCGGGGTGGCCACGCTGTACTGGGCCGTCAGTTGCAACGAATCGATCACCCGCAGGATCTCTTCAAAATTTCGTCCCGTGGAGGCCGGATAGGTCAGCGTCAACTTGACCTTCTTGTCGGGCCCGATGATGAAGACCGACCGGACCGTCAGGTTATCGAGCGCGTTGGGATGGATCATGTCGTAGAGTCCGGCGACCTTTCGCTCAGGATCGGCGAGAATCGGATAGTCGACGGTCGTCCGCTGCGTCTCGTTGATATCCTTGATCCAACCCTTGTGATCCTCCACCTTGTCGACGCTGAGCGCGAAGACTTTGACGCCGCGTTTGTCGAATTCCGATTTGAGCGACGCCACCCGGCCCAACTCAGTGGTGCAGACGGGGGTGTAATCCTTGGGATGGGAAAAGAGCACCACCCAGCTTCCCTCGATGGCCTTATGAAACTGGATCGTGCCCTGTGTTGATTCTGCCGTAAAATCGGGTGCAATATCTCCAAGTCGAACCGTCATGGCGGGCTCCTTTGCTTCAGATCGGTGAGGACTCAAAGTCTAACAACCGTGCGGGCGCCGAGTCAACGCCCCCCCGCCCACCCGATGGATGCGGCCCACCGGGTGGCGATCCCGTTCACTTTGGAGCGGTCCACACATAGGCGCCGGCTTTATCGATGTAGCCGATCTTTTTGCCGATTCTGACCGAGGCCAATCCATCGGTAAAGAAGGCCGCCTTGTCATATTGCGGCGCAATCACCGTCTTGCCCGTCTTATCGATAAAGCCCCACTTGCCGCTGATCTCCACCGCCGCCAACCCTTCCGAAAACGACGTGGCATCCGCATATTGCGCCGGAATCGCGTAGCCGCCCGTGCGATCCACATAGCCCCACGCGCCCTTCACCTGGATACGGGCCAGACCGTTTGAAAATCGATTGGCGCGGTCAAACTGAAATGTGATCACGACGTGTTTCTGGCGGTCGATGAATCCCCACTTGCCGCCTTGTTGGACGGGCAGCAATCCTTCGGACGCATCCTCGGCATTGTCAAACTGCGGCGCGACCACGGCGCGGCCGGTCGGATCGATGTAGCCCCACCGCCCCTGGAGGGCGACCGCCGCCAGGCCGTCGGAGAATCGACGGGATTCCTCGAATCGCGGGGCAATGATCATGGCGCCACGCGGATTGATATAGCCCCACTTGCCGCCGCGTTTGACGCGCGCCAGCCCTTCGGAAAACGGGCGGGCATCGTCAAACTGCGGGCCGATGACCGAGGCCCCCGACGAATCGATATAGCCCCATTGGCCGGCGATCGAGACCGGCGCCAGCCCTTCGGAAAAGCCCCGCGTGTCGTCAAACTGCGGCGCGATCACCATCGCGCCCGATCGGTCGATGAATCCATGCTTGCCCTGTTGGATCACGGGAAACCGCGGCGTCGGCCCCGGCTCGATCGCACCTGCCCGCGACACGAATACCAGGAGCAAACAGCCGAGCAGGATGCGGATGAATAATCTCACGAACGGCCCACGGTCGCCGGCCACGATCGCGCCGAGAGTCCCGGCGCCGACGGCCCCAGCAGGGTCAGCGAATAGGTCGATGGTGCAAAGAGGTGCGCGGCCAGCCGGCGAATCTGTGACGGGGTCACGGCCTCCAGCTCGCGCAGACCTTCCTCAACCGGAATCGGTCGACCCATATAAATGATGTCGCGGGCCAGACGGCTCATCCGGGCACTCGTTTGCTCCAGTCCCAGCAGCACCGTGCCACGCAGTTGCTCTTTCGCCTGACGCAACTCCCGCGCCCCCACGGCGTCGCGCGCCATGGCCCGCAGTTCCCGATGAATCAACCGCAGGACCTGCGCGCCCGACGAGGGATGACAGGCGGCGTAGATGGAGGTGATGCCGGTGTCGGCAAACGCATACTGCGAGGAATAAATCGTGTAGGCCAGCCCCCGTTCCTCGCGCACCGATTGGAAGAGTCGCGAGCTGACGCTGCCGCCCAGGATCGTATTGAGCAGATAGCTGACATAGCGGTCGGGATGATTCTGCGACAACCCGGGCGTGCTGAGGCAGGCGTGCAACTGGGTCAGCGGCCGTCGAATCAACCGCGTCCCCGGGCGCGCCGCAGGGACGGCGGGCAGGGGCCGACCGGCCACGGGCTTCGGCCGCCACCGGCCGAAGGAACGATCGAGCAGCCGCAGCAGCGGCCGCCACTGCACGCGGCCGGCCGCGGCGATCACGATGCGATGGGGCTGATAATGGCGCTGCCGGAACTCGACGATCCGGCGTTGAGAGAGTTTGCCGACCGACCGGGCCGTGCCCTGAATGGGATGACCCAGCGGATGGCGGCCCCAGAGCTGCCGCGCGTGGAGATCGTGCACCATCTCCTCCGGATTGTCATCGACCATCTTGATCTCTTCGATGATGACCTGCCGCTCCCGCGCCACGTCGCGCGGCGCCAGCTCGGGCCGGATCACGAGATCTTCGAGCAGATCGACGGCGTGCGGCAGGTGCTCGCTCAGAACAGTCGTGTAGAAGGTGGTGGTTTCCCGGGTGGTAAACGCGTTGAGCTCGCCGCCGAGCCGGTCGATCTCTTCCGAAATTTCCTTGGCGCTGCGGCGAGCCGTGCCTTTGAAACAGAGGTGCTCCACGAAGTGGGCCACCCCCGCCTCGTCCGGCGCTTCATGGCGGGAGCCGACGTGGCACCAGATACCGATGGAGACGGAGCGCGCCTCCGGCATCCGCTCGGCCGAGACGCGAATGCCGTTCGCGAGGCGTCCCTGAAACCGGCCCTCACCCATCGAGTCAGCCGGCCTGCTCCTGCTTGGCCTCGGCGCCCTCCGGCAACGCATCCTTCCGGCTCAA
>JBGPUQ010000177.1:0-2875 GCA_041491185.1 Nitrospiria bacterium
ACCGGCGTCGACGTCCGGGTGGCCCAAATCGTGCCTCCCCCGCTGCTCCCGCTGCTTCCCCCGCCGCAGGCAGAGAGGATGCCGGCCCCCGTCAATACGATGAGCGAACAATGGAAGAGAAAAGACCGCATGGTGCCCCGCATCGCGTTCATTCCCAGCAGTGCTTTCATTCCCAGAATTGCTTTCATTCGATGACCGCCTCCTGAGTCAATATAAAATCCGAACACGCCGATGTTCTTTCTACCGTATCTGAGTGGTGATAATCTAGCCCCCCTCAGGAAGATCGTTCAACAACATCGTTCACCGGCATGCTGTCGGACACCATTCCAGGGATTTTTGGGCCAGGGATGTTTGGGTTACAGTCGTTCGGCCTTGATCAGATTGGTCGTGCCGGATGAGCCCACCACGGGCACGCCCGCCGTGATGATGACCATGTCGCCGCGTCGGGCCAGCCCGCTGGACAGCGCGGCCTCTTTCGCCCGCGCGATCATCTCGTCCGTGGTGGAAAATTGTTCGACCAGCACCGGATGGACGCCCCAGCAGAGGATGAGCCGGCGGACGGTGGCCGGATTCGGACTGGCCGCGATGATGGGCGCGCCGGGCCGGTAGCGGGAGACGCGTCGCGCCGTGCCGCCGCTCCAGGTCGGGGTGAGAATGGCGGTGGCCCTCAGGTCGCTCGCCATGGCGCAGGCGGCGTGGCTGATGGCGTGCGGGAGGTCCCGGCTGGTGGTCGGGCGGCGCCGCCAGAAACGCTCTTCGTAATCGATGCCCTGTTCCGTTTCATTGATGATCTTGACCATCTGTGCGACGGCGTCGATGGGGTAGCGGCCGGCGGCCGTTTCATCGGCCAGGAGCACGGCGTCGGTGCCGTCGAGGATCGCCGTCGAGACGTCGGAGACCTCGGCGCGGGTGGGGCGGGGCTGGCTGACCATCGATTGCAGCATCTGCGTGGCGGTAATCACCGGTTTGCCCGCATGGTTGGCGGCCGAGATGAGCTGTTTTTGGATGCGGGGCACGCGCTCCAGCGGCACTTCGATGCCGAGGTCGCCGCGCGCCACCATGATGCCGTCGGCGGCCGTGATGATGGACGAGATCTCATCCAGCGCTTCGCTCTTTTCGATTTTGGCGATGATCGGCACGGTGATGCCGCATTCCGAGAAGACGGCGCGGACCGGTTCCAGATCGCCCGCCCGCCGGACAAACGACAGGGCGACCAGGTCGACTCCCTGCGAGAGGCCGAAGCGCAAATCGGCCCGGTCTTTTTCAGTGAAGGCGGGGAGCGAGAGGCTGGCCCCGGGCGCGTGAATGCCCGCGTGGCCGGAAATCGCGCCGCCGCTGACGACCTCGCAGAACAGATCGCGGCCCCGGAGTTCCCGCACGGTCAGGGTGATGGCGCCGTCGGCCAGCAGAATCGCTTGGCCGGGCTTGACGGCGGAGGCGAGGTCGGCGTAATTGAGGCTCACCCGCTCGGCGCTGCCCTCAATCGATTCCGGCGTCAGCGTGATCGTCTCGCCCGGCGCCACGGTGACGGGATCGGGATTGATCGATCCGATGCGCAGCTTCGGCCCGGCCAGATCCTGGAGGATCGCGATCGGCCGGCCCCGCTCCGCGGCGATCGCGCGCAACTCCGAGATGATGCGGGCGTGCTCATCATACCCGCCGTGGGCGAAATTGAGCCGGGCGATGTCCATCCCGGCGTCGATGAGCGCGCCCAGTCGCGGGCCGCTCCAGGTGGCGGGGCCGATCGTGCAGATGATTTTGGTCCGTCGCATGGGATCAGGTGACGAGCAGCAGGTGCAGATCCATGACGTTGGTCCGGGTCGGCCCGGTGATCAGGAGATCGCCGAGCCGGTCAAAGAACGGATAGGCGTCGTGGCGGATGAGCGCCCGCTCCGGCTCAAGCCCCAGCGCCCGGCCCCGCGCGACGGTCGTCCCGTCGGCAAACGCGCCGGCCGCCTCGTGACGGCCCGGCGGAGCGACGCCGTCGCAGCCGTCGCTTCCCAGGCTCAACAACAGCAACCGCTCGATGCCATCGATCGCCATGGCGGCCGAGAGCGCGAACTCCTGATTGCGTCCGCCGTACCCCGCGGTCGGTGCGTGGCCCGCCTGGTCGGTCGTCAGCGTGACCGTGGGTTCCCCGCCGGCAATGACGCACGCGGGAGGACGAACCGGTTGGCCATGGGCGACAATCTCACGGCCGATGGCCGCGTAGACGAGCGCGATCTCTTTGGCCTCGCCGGACAACGCATCGGTGAGCAGCCAGGGATGAAACCGAAGGTGTTTCGCCTCGGTCACGGCCGCGTTCAGCGCGTCCCGGTTGTTGGCGATAATCTCATACTGCGGCCGCCGTCGGGCATCGGCGAAGAGGAGATCGGCCGGCTTCGGCGTTTCCGGGAGGAGGCCTCGACGCCCCTCCCTCAGATGATCGATCACCGCCGGCGGCAGTTGCGGCTCGAGTCCATGGCGGGAGAGCACGGCCAGCGCATCACTATACGAGGTGGAATCGGGGACGGTGGGGCCGGAGCCGATCACGTCGGCGCGGTCGCCGATGACATCGGAGATCGCCAGTGTGATCAACGTGGCCGGATCGACGGCCTGTGCCAGCCGTCCACCGGTGATCGCCGAGAGATGTTTTCTGACCGTATTGATCTCGCCGATGGCGGCGCCGCAGCCGAGCAACAGCGAGGTCGTGCGTTGCACTTCGTCCAGCGTGAGGCGGCCGGCGGGAAGGGACAGCAGCGAGGAGGCGCCGCCGGAGAGCAGGCAGATGACCAGATCGCGCGCCGTGCAGGAACGGGCGAGCTGAAGGAGTTCCCCGGCCGCTTTGACGCCGTCATGATCGGGCACCGGGTGGCCGGCCTCCCGAACCGCGATC
>JBGPUQ010000178.1:0-2874 GCA_041491185.1 Nitrospiria bacterium
AAGAGCATCTTGCCGAGCGCGACCTTCTCCGGCGTGGTGGGGTTGTCGGCCGGCGCCGGCATCACGGCGGGCAGCGGCTTGAAAAATTTATTGGCCTCTTTCACCAGATCCGTACTCTGGGCATGGGCGGCGTGAATGGGGAAGAGTAACAGGACGAGCAGCAAATAAATATGCAGCATGATCTCTCCTCGTGGTTTCGCGCGATGAGTGGTGCCGTGGTCGCGGTGTGTACGGGCGATGATGAGAACATGCTCAGCCTAAAGAAGTCCCGTGGCGTTTGTCAATGTGGTCTGAAACCGGCGTTGCGTTGCACTCATCCGGCGGGCGCGCTACAATCCATCGGGCAGTCAACCGGTGAGGGGGCGGGGGTGAAGAGTGGGGAGCGCAGTCGACCCAGACGGTGTTGGCTCATGAAATCGGAGCCGACGGTGTTTTCGATCGATGATCTTCGTCAGGCGAAAGGGCGGACGACCTGCTGGGACGGCGTTCGAAATTACCAGGCCAGAAATTTTTTGCGCGACGACCTGCACATCGGTGACGGCGTGTTCTTCTACCACAGCAATACCGACCCGGTGGGGATCGCCGGAGAGGCCATGGTGGTCCGTGCGGGTTATCCCGATCCGACCGCGTTCGACCGGAAGGACGTTCACTACGATCCCAAGAGCGATGCCGCACGGCCGACCTGGTATGCGGTCGATGTGAAGTTCGTTCGGGCCTGCCGGGAGATCATCACCCTGGAGCGATTGAAACAGATTCCTGCGCTCAAGACCATGATGGTGCTGCAGCGCACCCGTCTCTCGGTGCAGCCGGTCAGCCCGGAGCAGTGGCGGATCGTGCTGGCGCTGCCTGAGTGGAACGCGCCATCTGGGGTATAATGGCCCGATTGCTGATGTGTCCTGTGATCACGGTGATGCCATGACGCGAGCAACGTCGGTGGGAACGATGGCGCTGGTGTGTTTCCTGCTCTCTCCGGCTGCCGAGGCATTTGAAGTGAGCGGGCTGGCGATGCCGGAAAGTTTTATCGTTGATCGATTGCGCGGCGAGTACTATATCTCCAACGTGGCCGGCGACCCCGTCGGCAAAGACGGCCATGGGTTTATCACCAAACTCGATGCGACCGGCAACGTGATCGCGCGCAAGTTCATCGACTCGACGAGAGAGGCGCCGCTCCATGCCCCCAAGGGGCTGGCGATCGTCGGCGATTATCTCTTCGTGGCCGACATTGATCATCTCAAAGGCTATGAAAAACACAGCGGCCGATTGCGGTTTGATCTCGATCTGACCGCCTACGGCGCCGTCTCTCTCACCGATGTGACGCGCGACGCCCAGGGGAACCTGTATGTCTCGGACAGGCAGGGCAATTTTATCGCGAAGATCGAGCCGATCCGCGCCTATGCGATTTCGATTCTGGCGAGGGGAGCGCAGTTGGGCCGGCCGAACGGACTGGCGGTGAACCCCAAAACCGATCGCCTCGTGATGGTGAACGGGGAAGAGGGCCGGCTCTACGAGGTCGCGGCGGATGGCCGCGTGAACCCGCTGGTGAATCACACCTTCAAGGATGTGGGCGGCGTCGATTTCGATGCGGCGGGAAATCTCTATCTCTCATCGATAACCGGCGGAACGATTTACAAGGTGACGGAGGAGGGCGCCGTCTCGGTGATCGCGGAGCATCTGGTGACGCCGGCCGACATCGGCGTCGATCGCAGAAACCATCTGTTGCTGATCCCGTCATTCGACGGAAACTCCGTCATGACCCTCACGCTGCCGTAACGCGGATGGAGTGAAGATGCCAAAAATCGTTGTGATCGAGGATGATGCGGATATTGCCGGGCTGGTCGAGCACTATCTGACGGCCGAAGGGTTTCGGGTCAGCCTTGCCGCGGACGGCGCCGAGGGGTTCAAGCGGGTGAAGACGACGCCGCCCGATCTGGTGATCCTGGATTTGATGCTGCCCGGCATGGATGGTCTGGATGTGTGCAAGGCCTTGCGGGCGGCGCCGGTCACCGCGGCCGTCCCGATTCTCATCCTGACCGCGAAAGGAGAGGAGTCGGACAAGGTGATCGGATTGGAGCTGGGCGCAGATGACTATCTGACCAAGCCCTTCAGTCCGAAGGAACTGGTCGCCCGGGTGAAGGCCCTGCTTCGGCGGAAAAGCCGGCAGGACACGACCACGCTCTATACCTATCGCGAGCTGACACTAGACCGGGAAAAGCACGAGGTCACCCTTAAGGGGAAGGGGGTGACGCTTACCGCGAAGGAATTTGCGTTACTTCAGCAATTGCTGGAAAACCCCGGCCGGGTGCTGACGCGCCAAGTGCTCTTGGATCGGGTCTGGGGCTATCAGGCCGATGTCACGACCCGGACGGTGGATGTGCACGTGCGGCGCCTCCGGGAGAAAATCCCGCTGCTGACCGAGGCGATCATCACGGTGAAGACGCTCGGCTATAAACTCAAAGATATCCGGTAACCCGTTGTGCGATTGACGATCTCTCGGCAATTCATGCTGGCATGGCTGGCCGTGATTTTTATCTCTGCGGCACTGGCGTGGGCGCTGACCGTCTGGACGCAGGATCTCGGCACCATCCTGCTGGTGACGTTCGTCGCAGCTTTTGTCTTGTCGTTGCTGGCCGTTCATCTGATCTCATGCCGCATGACCCAGCCGCTTCATGAGATGACGGAGGTTGCCCGCAAGCTGGCGCTCGGCCAGTTCGATCGGCAGGCGGAGATCCGGACGGAGGATGAAGTGGCCGATCTCGGCCGGGCGCTCAACGTCATGGCGGCTGCACTGCACGCGAGGGTGGCCGACATCTCGGAAGATCGCGCCCGCCTCCAGGCGGTCTTATCCAGCATGGTGGAAGGCGTCCTGGTCCTGGA
>JBGPUQ010000179.1:0-2873 GCA_041491185.1 Nitrospiria bacterium
ACCGAGGCGTGGGGCAATCCCATGAGTCCCCACGTCGCCGGCGACCGGCCGAGGGCGGCGATGGATCAGGCGCGTGCGGAGGTGGCCGCGCTGATCGGAGCCGATCCCCGCGAGATCATCTTCACCGCCTCGGGCAGCGAGGCCAATAATCTGGCCGTCCAGGGGATCGCCTCCGCGGCTCGCGGCCGCCGTCAGATCATCGTCTCGGCCGTTGAGCATCCCTCGGTGCTGTCGAGTTGTCGCGCGCTGGAGGCGCACGGCTTTCGCACCGTCATGCTCCCCGTGGATTCCCACGGACGGGTCGATCCCGCCGAGGTTCAGTCGGCGATCACGAACGAGACCGGCCTGGTCTCGATCCAGGCGGCGAGCGGCGAGATCGGGACGCGGCAGGCGATCGCCGAGATCGGCGCGATCACGCGCCGCGCGGGCGTGACGTTCCATGTCGACGCGGTGGCGGCCGCCGGCCGGATGCCGCTCGATGTCGCCTCGTTGCAGGTGGATGCGGTGAGTCTGTCGTCGAATCAGCTCGGCGGGCCGTCGGGTGTCGGCGCGCTCTATCTGCGTCGGGGGATTCGTCTCGCACCGTTGATTCACGGCGGCACGCAAGAGCGGGGTCGGCGGGCGGGGTTGGAGCCTGTTCCAGGCATCGTTGGCATGGGCGCTGCCGCCCGGTTGGTCGCCGCGCGATTGCCCGGGCAACAGTCCCGCCTCGAACCACTCCGGTTGCAGTTGTTCAACGCGCTACGGCGGGTGGACGGCTGTCGGCTGACGGGCCATCCCACCGAACGGTTGCCGGGCCACGTGAGTCTGGTCATCGAATGTGTCGAAGGCGAAGCGTTGGTCATGGCGCTGAGCCGCGACGGCATCGCGGCGGCGACCGGCGTGACCTGTCGGGACCGAACGGCCTGGAAGGCGTCACCCACCGTGATGGCGTTGGGTTTTGACCAGGGCTTGGCGCAGGGCGCGGTGGTCTTCAGTCTGTGGCCGGGCAACACGGCGGAAGAGATCGGGCGGGCGGCCGACATCATTCCGCGCTGCATCGCCCGACTGCGAGCGCTCTCCCCGATCTATCCGCTCGCGCAAGGTACCCCCCAGTGACGATCGATTCCGCCGCGCGTTTCTCTTGACAACGTTTCCGGCTTCTCTCATAATGGCCGAGTGCCGACGCTGGAACTGCCGGTCCCTCGCCGATATCGAGCCCCGTCTTCATCGCGTCTCAGGCATGGCATGAGCCCGGAACAGTGAGATGACGGCCACGGATTATCGATTACTGATCGACGGCGAATGGGTGGCGTCCACGCAGACCGCGCCGATTCATAATCCTTACAACGGTGAGGTCGTCGGGATTGCCCATCAGGCGACGCATGAGCAGATGGAGCGGGCGATCGCGGCGGCCCGTCGAAGTTTCGTCGAGGTGAGCCGCTGGCCGCGTCATCGACGGGCCGGGCTGCTCGCGGCGGTGGCCCAAGGGTTGCGATCCTCCCGTGAAGAGCTGGCCCGGCTCATCGTGGCGGAAGCGGGCAAACCCTACCAGTACGCCGCCGGCGAAGTCGATCGGGCGGTCTCCACCTTTACCACGGCTGCCGAAGAGGCCAAACGATTTGGCGACGACGCTCCGCCGCTGGATGCCACGCCGGCCGGCGAAGGCTATGTGGCGCTCTCCAGGCGCGTGCCGGTCGGGCCGGTGGCCGCCATTTCGCCGTTTAATTTCCCCATCAATCTCGTCGCGCACAAACTCGCGCCCGCGCTGGCTGTCGGGGCCAGCGTCGTGCTCAAACCGCCGCCGCAGGCGCCGCTGACCTCGCTTCGGTTGGGGCAATTGATTCAGGAGGCGGGTGCGCCGCCCGGCCTCGTCAATATGCTGCCCTGTCCCGTGGCGGTCGCCGAACGGCTGGTGACCGATGATCGAATGGGCATGCTCAGCTTCACGGGCAGCGCGAACGTCGGCTGGTCGTTGAAGGCGAAGGCGGGAAAAAAACGGGTGTTGCTCGAGTTGGGCGGCAACGCGGCGGCGATCGTTCATGACGACGCCGATTTGGACTGGGCCGCCCAACGGCTGGCGGTGGGCGCCTTTGCCTACGCCGGTCAGATCTGCATTTCCACCCAGCGGATCTATCTGCACGAGGCGGTGTACGACGCCTTCATGGAACGGTTCCTCTCGGCGGTGAAGCGACTGCCGGTCGGTGATCCCGCCGATCCCAAGACCGTGGTCGGCCCGATGATCGATCGAGCGGCCGCCGATCGCGTCGAGACGTGGGTGAACGACGCGGTCCGACAGGGCGCGAAGCTCGTGCTGGCCGGCTCCCGGCACGGGAACGTGCTCTCTCCAATTATCCTGTCCCATGTCGATCCGGCGATGAAGGTGGTTTGTGAAGAGGTGTTCGGGCCGGTCGTGGTGGTGGCGCCGTATCGACATTTTGACGAGGCGATCGCATTGGCGAACAATTCCGCCTACGGGTTGCAGGCCGGTGTGTTCACCCGGCAGATTGACCGGGTGTTTCGGTCGTTTGCCGGGCTTGAAGTCGGCGGGGTCATCGTCAATGACTACCCCATGTTCCGGGTTGATCAGATGCCGTATGGCGGCGTCAAAGATTCCGGGTTGGGACGGGAAGGGGTGCGGTATGCAATGGAGGCGATGACCGAGCCGAAATTGTTGGTGGTGCGATTGGGAGCGTCGCTGGGATTGTCGGCGGATTGACCATGACGATCGTGGAGCAGGTGAAAGCGTTTGTGGTGGAAGCCCAGGAGGTGACGCTGCTGGCCGGGCAGGCGGGCGCGGCGCTGTTTCGCCGGCCGTGGTACGGCAAGGAGACGATCGAGCAGATGGATCTGTTGGGGGTCGGATCATTGGGGATTGTGATTCTCACCGGTCT
>JBGPUQ010000180.1:0-2863 GCA_041491185.1 Nitrospiria bacterium
GGGCACACGATCCCGCCGCACCCCTATGGCGAGGGCAAAGCCGCCGCGCTGCGCGATCATGCCCGGCAGACCGGGGTCGATCTGCGCGATGCCATTCTCTACAGCGACAACTTCAGCGATGCGGCGTCATTCGCACTGGTGGGCCGCGGCGTCGTGATCAATCCGGGGCCGCCGATGGCCCGGCTGGCCCGCGAGCGCGGCTGGACGATCGCGCGGTGGTAAGGCGTCTTGCTTTTGCGATACCCCCCTGCTAAGATCGCGCCTGACGGTCGCATGGAGAGGCTGATTTATCGACGATCGGATGATCGAACGCAGACAGACGGAACGCCGCACCCAGACACGCGGCTATACGGAAGAACGACGGCAGAGCGACCGGCCGCCCCACACCGGCATGGACCGGCGGGCGTTTCACCGGCGGGTGCGCGACCGGCGCATCCGGGAGCGCCGTTCGGAATCCGCCATGTCTGATCTGCAATCTCCGCCGGGTCTGCCGATATCGCCCTTATGAAAATTTCCGAGCTCTTCTACAGTATCCAGGGTGAATCGACCCATGCCGGCCGCCCCTGCGTCTTCATCCGCACCACCGGTTGTCATCTGCGCTGCGAGTGGTGCGATACGGCCTACGCCTTTTACGACGGCGAGGAGATGCCGGTGGAGGCCATTCTGGAACGCGTCCGCGGCTATGGCTGCCCGCTCGTCGAACTGACCGGCGGCGAACCGCTCCTACAGCGAGAGACGCCGATGCTGGTGACGCGGCTGTTGG
This sequence comes from Nitrospiria bacterium, assembly GCA_041491185.1. Lineage (GTDB taxonomy): Bacteria > Nitrospirota > Nitrospiria > JACQCE01 > JACQCE01 > JBGPUQ01. The sequence goes on from JBGPUQ010000180.1 coordinate 764, forward strand.
ACGACGGCTATACCGTGCTCGTGGAAACCAGCGGCAGTCTCGATATCCGGATTCTCGACCCCCGGGTGATCGTCATCATGGATATCAAGTGTCCGGGCAGCGGCATGACGAAGACGATGCGCTGGGACAATCTCGATGCGCTCAAACCGACGGACGAGATCAAATTCGTGATCAAGGACCGGCCCGACTACGAATGGGCGGCGACCATTGTCACCCGGCACGATCTGGGCCGCCGCGGCCCCGTGCTCTTCTCGCCGGTCTTCGGCGTTCTGGAATCGCACACGCTGGCGAAGTGGCTCCTCGACGATCGATTGCCGGTCCGGTTGCAACTCCAACAACACAAATATATCTGGGAGCCCCAAACCCGTGGCGTCTAATTCAAAACCCTCGATGAAGCATGCTGCCCTGAACATCGTCGCCGCGCACGGCTTGATTGCCGATGCGCCGGCCGAACTGCTGCTCATTCCCTGCTGCGCGGACGAGCTGACCCTGCCGGGCGACGCCAAACCGCTTTCCAAACGGCTCCTGCCGCTCTTGACCGATCGCAAGGAGCGGGGCGAGTTCACCGGAAAGGCCAATCAACTCTCGCTGGCGGAGCCGCACGGTCTCTTGCCGGCCAAGCGACTGTTGCTCGTCGGGCTGGGCAAACGCGCCGAGGTGACGGCCGAGCGGATCCGGCAGGCGATGGGCAAAGCAGCCGGCTGCATCAAATCGCTCGGCATCGGTGAAGTGGTCATGCCGCTCTTCGGTCCCGGGTTGGGCAAGCTATCGGTTGGGCCGGCGGCGCAGGCGCAAGCGGAAGGGCTGCGGCTCGGACTCTATGAATTTACCGTCTACAAAACCGAACCAAAGCCGCTCGTCAAGCCGCTCACGCACGCGACGATTCTCTTAAGCGACCGGCGGCAACTCCCGATCGTGCAGCAGGCGCTCGATCGCGCGGCCATCATCGCCGACGCGACGATGCGGGTGCGCGATCTGGGCAATCATCCCTCCAATTACGCCACCCCTTCAAAGATCGCCGAACTCGCCCAGGAACTGGCCGGCGAGCTCAAGTTGCGCTGTACGATCCTGGAGCGCTCGGAGATGGAGCGGCTGGGCATGGGCGCGCTGGTCGGCGTGGCGCGGGGCAGCAATGAGCCGCCCAAGCTGATCATTCTCGAATACAAAGGCGGCCCGGCGTCCGATCCGCCGATCGCCCTGGTCGGCAAGACGATCACCTTCGACACCGGCGGGATCTCGATCAAACCGAGCGAGAATATGGAGCAGATGAAAGACGATATGTGCGGCGGCGCCGCCGTGCTCTATACCGTGCAGGCCGCCGCCCGCCTCCGATTGCCGATCAACATCGTCGGCCTCCTGCCGGCGACGGAGAATATGCCGAGCGGCACCGCGCAGAAGCCGGGGGATATCGTGAAGACGCTCTCCGGCCTGACGATCGAGGTGATCAACACCGACGCCGAAGGGCGGCTGGTGCTGGCCGACGCGCTGGCCTACGCGATCCGGTACAAACCGAAGGCAATCATCGACATCGCCACATTGACCGGCGCCTGCTCGGTTGCGGTTGGCAAACATGCCATCGCGCTGCTGGGCACCGCCCCCACGCTGGTCGCCCAGTTGAAAGAGGCCGGCGAGGTGACGGGCGAACGAACGTGGGAATTACCGCTGTGGGAAGAGTACTACGAACAGATCAAAAGCCCCGTCGCCGACCTGAAGAATGTGGGCGGCCGGCCGGCCGGCACGATCACGGCGGGCGCGTTTTTGAGCAAGTTCGTCGGGAACTGGCCGTGGGCCCATCTCGACATCGCCAGCACCGCCTGGACGGATGACGACAAACCCTACACGCCCAAAGGTGTCACCGGCGTGGGCGTGCGGCTGTTGATCGAATTTTTATCCCGACAGAAACCGGGAAAGGTCACGAAGTCACGGAATGGAGAGCGGCCGAAACCCCGCCGAACGGCTCGGTAGCGCGCTCCGTCTTCACGATCACAGTTTCTCTCGCACGTCATCAGCGATGGCTGCCACTCCGCCCATTGGACCGCTCCTGGTCGTCGGCTTCGACGGCCTGACGCCTCCTTCCCGGCTGAAGCGGCTGATCCAGAA
>JBGPUQ010000181.1:0-2853 GCA_041491185.1 Nitrospiria bacterium
GATCAGATAGAGCCCGATTTGCAACCATCCGGTGGTCGTCATGAGAAGAGCTCCGGTTTCAAGAGCGCGATCAAGAGGTAAATCAGCAGCCCCAATGCCAGGATGCCGCCGACAATGTAGAATCCGGTCATGTTGTTCCTCCCATTATAGGGGCTCGCGTCGCCCCCTCCCAGCTGGGGACAGATTTCAAATCTGTCCCCTTTCTGGGAGCCTCCCCCTCACGCTCGCCTTGCTCGCTGGATAGCCCCCCACAGGCGGCGCCTGCGCCAGGATGGCTGCCAGCAGGCAGGCCGCGCAAAGCAGGAGTGCGCGGAGGTTACGCACCGGCCTTCCTTGTCCGAATAAACCGCTCATGCAGCGCGGGCAGGATGAAGATCGTGGCGATCAGGATGCTCAGCGTGCCCAGCGCCATGATCTGTCCCAGGCTGGCGATGCCGCGGTGCTGGCCCAGCATCAGACTGCCGAAAGCCAGCAAGGTCGTCAGGGAGGAGAGGGTCACCGATGTGGCGGTGCTCGTCTCCAGCATGGGACGGTGGGGTTCTTCATACATCCGCTGGACCATCTGAATGCCGCCATCGATGCCGGTGCCGATCAGAATCGGCACGGCGAAAAAGTTGGCGAGGTTAAATGAGATCCCGAAGAGTCCCATCGTACCCAGCAGCCAGACGAGCCCGATTAGCAGCGGGACGAAGGCCAGGGCGACGACACGCCAGCGGGAAAAGTGAAGCCAGACGAGCCCGATGACCACCGCGAGACTCAGGAGCGCGGTCTGCTGGAATGCGCGCCGCATCAGCTTGGCCGCCTCATACGACGTGACCGGTGGGCCGGTGACCGTCGGATCGACCGTGCGCAGCTCGGTCACGAACGCCTCCATTGCCTTCGGGTCCCAGATATTCTTCGCCGGCGTGATCATGATCAGCTTCCGGGCGTTCTGGCCGATGAACCGGTCGCGCACCGCGTCAGGCAGCGTCTCCGGCGTGACCAGGCCGGGGTGCAATCTCGGCCACCAATGATAGAGCCGGTCCGACAGATCGGCCATCAACGCCTGCTGAAACTGCGCGAGCCGTCCGGCGGCGGCGGGCCCGCCCGTGCGCAGCGCCCGTTCCGCCGTGTCGATCCGATCGATCAGGGCGCGCACGGAGGGAATGTCGGCCTCACGGCCGGCGGCAAACAGCTTTTCTTCGATCAGCTCGAGGCCGTCGACCATTCGCCGGAGCGCCAGCCGCGTGGCCGCCGGATCGGCCGCCGCGTCGGACCGAAAGGTCAGGGGGCGCAGCGCCTCGGCGGCCTGTTCGAGCAACTGCCGCTTGTGATACTGATCGGCGGGCAACACGTCGAGCAGGCTCGTCACCTTGCCCACGGTCGGCAATTTGGTCAATTGCCACGTGAGCCGTTCGGCATCATCGAGCGTGTCGACCTGCGTGGCCGCGAACCAAGTGGACTCTCGGCTCTCCTTCATGAGCGCCAGCTCCCATTCGACCGATTCCAGCCCTTGCGACTGCAGGGCCAGTAAATTATCGTCAAACCGGAGGCGGACGGTCCAGACCGCCAGCGCCAGCGTGACGATGGCCGCGCCGGTCAGCAGCAGACCGGGCCGACGGATCAACGACTGCAACGGGACAAGTCGTGCAAGCCGAAGTGGCTTTTGTTTGTGGCTATGCCGGTCAAACAAGAGCAACAAGGCGGGGTAAACAGTCAGCATCGCGATCAACGACAGCAGGATGCCGCTGCCCGCGATGAAGCCCAGCTCGGCCAGCGCTTTGAAGTCGGTTGCCAGCGCGCAGAAAAACGCGGCGGCGGCGGTCGCGGCGCAGGTCAGGTTGCCGACGGCGGCGGTGACCATCGCCCGGGTCAGCGCCGCTTCGGTCGTCTCGCCCCGCTCCCGTTCTTCCATGTACCGGGCCAGGAGATGCATGCCCCAGTTGATGCCGACGCCGATGATGACGAGCATGAAGACGGCGGAGAGCAGATTGAGCGTGCCGATCGTCGCCGCCGTGAGCCCCAGCGTCCAGACGATGCTGACCAGCAGCGTCAGGATCGCCAGCAGCGGCCGCCAGAGACTGCCATAGGCGAGGATGAACAGGAGCGAAACGCCGATCACGGCGATCACCGTGGCCCGCATCATGTCCCGGTTGGTCGTTCGCATTTCGTCCGACTGCAGCACGGGTCGGCCAGTCAGTCCCGCTGCGATGCCGGGGACGGCGGCCCGGCTCTCATCGAGCGCCTTGCGGATGGCGGCCAGCGGTTGTTCGATCACCTCCGAGGTGGAATAGTCCTTCGGCACGTCGATCAGCATGACGAGATAGCGCCCATTGTCGGTGAAGGTATAGCGATGCAACCGGTCGTCGTCAAATTGGGCGAACGGGGAGCGGTAGGGGGCGCCGGTCGTCACGCTCTGGCCGAGTCCATCGACCAACGAGCCCATCACATCGAACAGCGCGGCCCCAGTTTGTTCCGATGTCATCGGCCCCGATAGTTGGCGGCCGATCCAGCCGAGCAGCATATCCAATCGACCGCTCTTGAGGATGGGGCGGAGTTCCGGCGCCGTCCGTTCCGCCTGGGCCTTCAGCATTTCGACCTGCTCCAGATCAAGATAGAGCAGCAGGTCGTTGCCCAGTTGTTCGGGGCCGATCCGATAGGTCACCTGCCGGATCAGATCGGGTGAGCGGGCTAAACGCCCGGCTAAATCATCGGCGAACGACTCGGCCTTTTTCGGCTCCCGGCCGTCGATGACGACGTAGAGAAATTCCTGGTCTTTGAAATTTTTGATAAAGTCGAGATAGATCTGCTGGAAGATGAGCTTCTCGGAGACAAGCCGATCCTGGTCGCTGCTGATTGTCAGGCGGGTGGCGC
>JBGPUQ010000182.1:0-2837 GCA_041491185.1 Nitrospiria bacterium
GGCCGAAGCCAAACAACGGGAGCAACAGGCGGCCGAACAATGGAAGCGCGGCGAAACCGCGTTGCTGGCCGGCAAGATCAGAGAAGCGGTCTATTGCCTGGAGTGGGCCGTGCAGATGGATGGCAAAAAAGCGCGCTACCACGCCCTGCTGGGGCAGGCCCTGGCCAATCTTCCCGGCCGGCTCAAAGACGCCGAGAGCCGGCTGCAAGCGGCCATCGAGATGGAGCCGACGAACAGCGATTATTACGTCGTGCTGGGGCTGCTCTATCTGAAGCTGAAGAACAGAGAGAAAGCGATCGCAATGTTTGACGAAGCGTTGCGGTGGGATCCGGCCAACGCCAAGGCGAAGGAGCAGCTCGCGCGGCTCAAGCGCCGCTCCTCCTAACCTCCGGTCGGCTACCCCGTCGCCGGCTCGATCACGCACCGCAGCGGAAATCCCGCCGCCCGGGCCGACTCGTGGACCTGCTGCTGGCGAAGTTCCGCCTCTTCGAGGGGGAGGATGGCGACCACCGCCGCTCCCGTGTTGTGCACTTCCAGCATCAGCCGGGTCGCCGTCGGCTGATCTTTTTGAAAGACGGCGATCAGGACGGCGACGACGAACTCCATCGTCGTGACCGGATCGTTCAGCAGAATCAGCTTGTAGGGCGGGGGCAGCTCCACCCGCGGGCGCTCGCCGGTGCCGATCTCTTCAATCGTCTCCGGCGTCGCCGTGGTCGTCATGAGGGCGCCAGCATGTTGATCAGCGCCATCGCCCGGGGATCGAGCGGCAGTCCGGCCGCCAGGCTGCGGGCCCCTTGGCTCATCTTGGCCCACGTCCCATGCAGAATACGGGCGACCTTCTCCTCATCCCACCGGTCGAGATAATCAACCAGCTTCAGTTCAAGAAACGCCAAACAATCGGCGTCTTCCAGCAACTGTGCGTCGGGATCGTGGGGAAAGAGCTCCCGCCGGATGAGCTGCCTCACCCGCCGGACCATCTCGTCCGAGTAGCCAAAATGGCGGAGCACCACCGCGGCAGATCGGGCGGAATGAGCCGCCGTGGTCGCCCGCCACTCGTGATAGCCGGCCGTGTCCATGGGATACTGAGTCCGGGGGATGTCCCATCGCCGCAGCGTATGGGAGCGCGCCGCCAGCCGGACGGCTTCGGACGCGTCGGGGCTGAGCTGTGCGATCCAGTGAGAGACGCGTTGCGCAAAGATCAACTCGCGGGGATGGGAGGCGCCGTTGAGCGTGCGCATCCGCGGGTCCTGACCGTTGACCCGGTCGAACTCGCGCAGGGCGTGATCGAATGGTGTGTGCATGCGGCTCTTCGTCTGTCGAGAAGGTTGTAGTCTGCCAAACGCAATGAAGGTTGTCAAGAAAAGGGGGCCGATCTGGATCGACCCGGGTTTGTCGGTAGTGGGTCAGTTTGCAAACGCGCCGGGGACAGATTGAGCTACCCCCGTTTTCATGGACACCCGGAATGGAGAAGAGAGAGAGCTGGAGGTTACGAGGAGCGCCGGCGGGTGGGGCGGGCCTGTTTGATCGTCAGGAGATAGCGGATATCCTCCAGATTGCGCGCCTGCTTGAGCGGGTCGTTCTGGGTGAATTTTTTCAGCGCGATCAGGTCGTCGATGTTGGGCACCCGGATGCTCAGATGTTCCTTGGGGTTCTTCTTGATCTCCGCCCTGGCATAGACCTGGTCGAACACCAGCTCCTCCCCCTCGTCGTTGACGATTTTCTTTGGAGAAAAACAGTCGATCTTGTCGGGCCCGACATAGGCGGTTACCAGTGGCCGGTTCCGCTGCCCGGGATCGGGCAGTTCCGCGTCAAATACAGTCTCCAGAAGTTGGAAAAATCGCCGCCGGTTGCTCGGATGGAGCCAGAGGTCGTAGTCCGCGGTGACCACGGGCGCGCCGTGCTGGGCCACGGCCCACCGGCCGATGAGCAGATAGCGGATGCGGCGCTGCGACAGCAGCTTCAGCAGGCGGATGAAGTCGAATGGCTCGGCGCCCTTCATGCCGCCCCTCTGAGTATTTCAATCTCCCGTTTCCATCGCTCGCCCAGCCGGATTTTCTCTGCCGGGGAGAGGCGCTGAAAGCGCCGGACCTCTTTGGAAAGCGCGGCGTCGGGCGCCACGGCGAAGGGGGCCAGCGCTGATACTTTGCCGGCCGCCAGCAAGGCAATGTATCCTTCCACGGCCCAACTCAGCGGCAGGTTCGGAAAGCGACGGGAGGCATCGAGGATCACCTGCGACGCCGAGCGTTTTCCCGATGTTCCCCGCCCGGCCCAATCCACATGGTCTCGCGAGAGGGCAAAGAGCGCCGGGTTGATGGTCAACCGTACGATCGTGCGGTTGAGCGCGGCTTGCGCTTCTTTCGAGAGGCGGACGCTTTGCTGCCGTTTCTTCATGGGCGACTCATGGTTCTAATGTAACATGATTATGTTACATTTAAGCCGCCGTGTCAAGCAGGGCGTGGTCGGAGGGGTTGTCAAGAAAGGGGGTCTGATCGGGATCGATCCGGGTCTGTCTGCCGGCTGGATTCGTCTTGACAGCAAGGGGCCGATTGGCGTAACGTAAAGAGCGTTCACCACAACGATGTGGTGAGTGTACGAGACGACGGCGTCTTCTCCGAAAACGGGGGAGGCGTTTTTTATTTTATAGATAGGGTCAGGTTGAGCCACCCCAGTTTTCATGGACACCCGGAATGGAGGATGGCAATCTGGCGGTTACGAGGAGCGCCGGCGGGTGTGGCGGGCCTGTTTGATCGTCAGGAGATAGCGGATATCCTCCAGATTGCGCGCCTGCTTGAGCGGGTCGTTCTGGGTGAATTTTTTCAGCGCGATCAGGTCGTCGA
>JBGPUQ010000183.1:0-2831 GCA_041491185.1 Nitrospiria bacterium
TCCCAGCGTGGCCACCACGTGCGTCAACCCCGCCTGATGCGCGGCAATGGCGTCAAAATAGCCCTCGACGACGACCAGGCAGCCGGTTCGTGACGCCGCCGCCCGGGCACGGTCCAGACCATACAACAACCGCCCTTTGCTGTAGAGCGCGGTTTCCGGCGAGTTCAGATATTTCGGCTGACCGTCATCGAGCACCCGCGCGCCAAATCCCACCACCTGGCCCTGCAGATCCCGAATCGGGAAGATGACCCGATCACGAAACCGGTCATAGTAGCCGCTCCCTTCGCTGCGACGCACGATCAGGCCCGCGTCACACAACTCCTGCGGCGTCCACCCCTGACGAATCAACGGCGTCATCAGCCCGTCCCACGCGGCGAGGGCGTAGCCGAGCCCGAACGTGTCGATCGTCGCCTCGGTCATCTGACGGTCGGCCAGATAGGCGCGGGCCTTCGCCGCCGAGGCATGCGTCAGCAGCTGGTCATGGAACCGGCCGGCCGCCAGTTGGAGCAGCGTGCGAAGTCGGTCCCGCTGCTTGGCCTCACGGCTTGACTCCATCGTGTCGGGCGGGGAGAGGCCGATCCGCTTGCCCAATGCGCGGACCGCCTCGGGAAAGGTGATGCCTTCGGTTTTCATCAGGAAGGTGAAGAGATTACCGCCCACGCCGCATCCGAAACAATGGAACAACTGCTTGGCGGAACTCACGGTAAACGACGGGCTCTTCTCGCCATGAAACGGGCAGAGCCCCACGAAGTTTTGACCACTCTTCTTGAGGGCGACGTAGCCGGAAATGACCTCGACCACGTCGTTGCCTTCCTGGACCTGTTGAACAAATGGAGGCGGCAGCCGTCGGTCCACGTTTCATGCCCTTTCACCCACCCCGAGCTCTTGCGCCGGGGTTATTGGGCTGTCGTCACTGACTCAATCGCGCTTTGACCCGTTCGCTGAGCCGAGCCCCATCCACGCGGCCGATGAGCTGCGGCATCAGGAGTTTCATGACTTTGCCCATCTCCTTGAGGCCGGCGGCGCCGGTCGTGTTCACTGCGTCCGTGATTTTGGCCTCCAGCTCCTCGGCCGTCACGGGGGCGGGGAGAAACTCGCCCAGGATGGCCAGTTCCCGCGTCTCTTTCTCGACGAGATCCTGGCGCCCCCCCTTGGCATAGAGATCGATCGCGTCCCGTCGCTGCTTGGACGCGGTCATCACGACTTCCAGCAATTCCGATTCAGAGAGGGGATGGCTTTTGCCTTTTTCGATTTCACGATTTTTGATCGCCGCCCGGAGCATCCGGATCACCGACACCCGCTCCGGCTGCGAGGCGCGCATCGCCTGATGGAGCGCCGCCTCGAGATCCGCCTGAAGCCCCATTACGTCGACCGGTAACTCGTTCCCGTTAACCGAGCCCGTTTGAGCGCCTTTTTCCGCGCCGCGATCGCTTTCCGTTTCCGCTTCACGCTGGGCTTCTCGTAGTGCTCCCGTTTTTTGATCTCGGACAGGATGCCGGCTTTCTCACATTGCTTCTTGAATCGCTTCAGCGCGCTCTCGAAGGGTTCATTCTGTTTGACTCTGACTGCGGGCATTTCTGAAAATCGCCTCCTCTCCGACGGATGTAGAGCAGAAGAATTGTCTGATTCGATCGCGCCGCATTATAACAACCGCTCAAAAAGAGTGTCAAGGCAACACCCCGTTGCCTTCACCCTGGCGGCCAATGCATGGCGCGGCCGCCCAGTAAATGCAGATGGAGATGGGACACGGTTTGGCCGCCGGCCGGCCCGCAGTTGATCACGACGCGGTACCCGGCCTCGTCGATCCCGGCCTGCCGGGCCATCCGGTTGACGACGAGCAAGAGGTGGCCGATCAGCGGCCGTTCGGCGTCCGTCAGATCGCTCAATCGTTCGATGTGCCGTCGAGGAACGATCAGCCAATGGGTCGGCGCTTTCGGATGGAGATCACTGAACACAATCCCGTGCTCGTCTTCATAGAGCAGGGTGCTCGGCAGTTCATTCGCGGCGATCCGGCAAAAAATACACTCGGGTGTCATCACCGGCTCCGCGTCGGGCGTCGCGCCGACACGCTCCGTCGTCGCCCGCGGCGGGGGCGTCGCAGCGATCGCGGGGGACGACCGAACCGTCGCGTCAACTCCTCATAGATCAGCCGGGGCGCAATCTCGTGGTACCCCATGACGACCAGCGTGTGAAACCACAGATCGGCGATCTCGGCCACGATCTCTTTGGGCTTCTTGTTCTTTGACCCGATGATCAATTCGCCGGCCTCTTCACCAATTTTTTTCAAAATTCGATCGTGTCCCCCGGCCAACAACCCGCTCACATACGACGTCCGCGTGGGGCGTCGTTTCCGGTCGAGAATCACGTCATAAATGCGATCAAGGATCGGCCTCCACACTGACGCGGTGAGACGCGTCGAGCGACCCGACCGACCACCCACCCGGCGGCCGGCCATCGTCACCGGCTGAAAAAAGCAGGAATAGCGGCCGGTATGGCAGGCGCCATCTTTCTGCTCCACCTGCAGGAGAATCGTATCGCGATCGCAATCGAGCGCCATCGACACCACCCGCTGCGTGTGGCCCGATTGCGCGCCCTTGCGCCACAGTTGCCGCCGCGATCGACTCCAAAAATGGCTCCGTCCCGTCCGCCGCGTCCGTTCGAACGCCTCCCGATTCATGTAGGCGACCATGAGCACCGCTCCCGTGCGCACATCCTGGACGACAACGGGCAGCAATCCATCGGCATTGAGTTGTAATCGCGTCAGCGGCGGCATGCGGCCTCGTCCCGAACGGGCACGCCGCGATCGGACAGAAAGCGCTTGGCCTGCTCGA
>JBGPUQ010000184.1:0-2818 GCA_041491185.1 Nitrospiria bacterium
GGTTCTCGACCGCGCGGAAGACGGCCATCGAAAAATGCTGCAGCGGCGCGCCGGAGCGGCCGAACCAGGCGTCGTTGGTGATCGTCGCGATGATGCGGGCGCCGTGTTGGGGAAACTGCCGGACCAGTTCGGGAAAGATGATCTCAAAACAGATGGCGACGCCGAGCGGGTGGCCGGCCGCCTCCATCAGCACCGGTCCGCGGCCCGGCACAAAATCGCCAATCCCGACGACCAGTTTGTTGATGAAGCTCAGCAGCGGCCCCAGCGGCACATATTCGCCGAAGGGGACCAGATGCAGTTTATCGTAGCGCGCCTGCGTTGTGCCGTCGGGATTGAGGAGATAGGCGCTGTTGAGCAGCGCGGCCCGGTCGCGATCCACTCCCGGGCTGCCGAAGAGGAGATAGCGATGGGTCGACGCGGCCAGTCCCCGGATGGTCGCTTCATAACTCGGTTCCTCGTCGAAGACGAACGGCGTCGAGGCTTCCGGCCAGATGATGAGCTGGGCGCCGTCATCGGCGGCCTGGCGGGTCAATCGCGCATACCGCTCAATCGTCATCTGCCGCTCGCTGGGATTCCACTTCAGCTCCTGTGGAATGTTGCCTTGCACCAGTCCCACGCGCGGGCCCGGCACCAGCGACGCCTCCACCGCGGCGATCCGCCATGTGCCGTACCCGACGGCGCCGGCGACGAGCGCGACGGCCGCGAGCAACGGGGCGTAGCGGGGGAGGGTGTTCATCGTCAGGAGGGGGGAACGGGGTCGGCCGGTCCATCCGGCCGCGGTCTCTGTGAGGGCGACATTAACGAGCACCAACAGGAACGAGACACCGTAGACGCTCGTGATATCGGCGATCTGGATCAACGGCAGCTGTCGATATTGCGAGTAGCCGAGCAGCGCCCAGGGGAAGCCGCTCAGCAGGTGACCCCTCAGCCATTCCAGGGCGACCCATAATGCGGGGACGATCAGCCAGCTCCAGCGCGGCCATCGAGGATGAAACCATCTCCACCCCGCGGCGAAGAGGCCGATGTAGAGGCCGACGTAGCCGGCCAGAAGCACCAGGAGCGCCAGGCTGGGAGCCAGGGGCAGATGGCCGTAGGTCTGCATCGTGGGCACGACCCAGTAGAGAATGATCAGATAGGCGATGGTGCCGGTCAGCCAGCCAAGCCGGAGCGCATCGTTCGGCCGGCGTTGCGCGATCGCCAGGCCGAGCGGAACCAGCGCAATCCAGGCGAGCCATGAGAGGCCGGAGAACGGATCGGACTCGGAGGAGCGCAGGGGAAAGCTCAGGGCCAGCAGCAGGCCGGAGAGGAGGGCGAGCAACCAGCCGAAGAGCATCGGCACGCGTCGCCCTGGCGCCGGATGCGACGCGTCTGCGACCGCCACCGGGCTCTTACCGCTCCGGGGTCGCGGGGTGATGGTCGATGCCGATGTAGGCGTTGATGAACCGAAGAATGTTCGCTTCATCATAGGCGTCCAGCGTTTCGATCCGACCCCACGCGGTCAGCGCAATCTTGGATTTCATCGTCGGATAGGGCGCGACCAGCAGGCGGGTGACCGGTTTGCCCTCCTGGGTCGTTACGGCTCTTGGAAGGTTGAGCAGGTCCGGGCGGATGATCAGCGCGTTCAGTTTGGCGACCAGATCGGAGCAGGACGAACAGTTGTACTGGATTGCCACCCCGCCGTCTTCCAGATTGTGTATCTGGATTTCAAGCGGAACCGGCATTGTGGAGACGCCCCATCGTGCGATCCAGCGGACATGAGGACCGGAGGTGGGCGGGTCGCTATTATAGGGAAGATGCGGCGAACCTGGCGACTGGATGTGCTCGTTGCCCATCGGGGGAACCGCCAGACCCGGCTTCTCATCCGTCGCGGCGGCGACGGTGCCGACGAGCGTCGCGATCGCAATGGCGAGGATGAGAGGAGACCGCATGCAGTGTTGTCGACGACGTTGCGTGTGAAACGACATGGCCACGATCCTAGCAGACCGATTGGGCAAAGTAAAGATTTCGACCCGCGCGCTTGAAGTCGTCATCGAGCCCATGTTACCCTAGGTATGGGAAACGGAGATTTTGCTGGTTTCAATCGTATCAATGGTTGTGACGTACAAGTGGAGGGTCCGATGAAGAGATGGCTCGCAGTGGTGATGGGTGGTCTGGTGGTCGTGAGTGTTGCGGCGGTGGAGACGGCCGTGGCCTGCACGGCGGCCGGCAAAGATACGCATGTCGGGGTGGTGACGCAGGTGAATGCCGCCGGCCGGCAGTTGACGATCAAAGATGCCGAGACGGGGAGCGCCATCAGCTTCGTGTCGGAATCCGCGTTGATCGCGCCGTTGAAGATCGGCGACCAGATCGTCATTTCCTACGAAGCAAAGGATGGGAAACTCGTCGCGAAGCAGATCAAGAGCTGATCGCGGTTATCTGCGTGCCGGATGGGCGACCGGCGCGCGTGAGGAACGCCGATGGAACCGTGGAGTCGTTTAAGGCTCGTTGTTGCGGGGGGCGTGTTGTGCAGTGTGTTCGTGGCGGCGGCTTGTGCCCCAATGCCCCGGGGCGAACCGCCCCCCCTGCCTGAACATACGATCACATTCCACACGAGCTATAACGCCTCGTTTGATCGGATTTTGCGAACGCTTCGTGGCGACGGCTATGACATCGCCGTTGCCGACCGGGAGGCCGGCATCATTCAAACTCGCCCCAAAGCATTGGCCCGGGAAGAGACCAATGGCGGGCCGCTTGAGTACAGGACCTTCTTCTTGATCATGGTTCGTGGAAGTTGGCGCGAGTCGTTGGCCACGGTGGATCTCGTCGTGCTCCCGAGTTA
>JBGPUQ010000185.1:0-2812 GCA_041491185.1 Nitrospiria bacterium
TGGGCTACATTGTCTCGCTGGCGCCTCAAATCCACGCCGTGGTCGAGCGATACCAGCAACTCGGAGTCAGCTTCAAGCGGTGCGAGCTGATGAATGGCGGAAATTATTACGGCAAGGTGCTGATGCTGCCGCCGTACCTGCGGAAGAGTCCGTCGCTCATGCGGCTCACCCGCCGCCGCACTGCCATGCTCACCGGATGGGCGATGGATGCCGATGCCGTCTATCGCTATGGCGCGGACGAGGTACTGCCCTTTTCCGACCACGCCGATTTCGACGAATTGGTGCACTACGTCCGGCAGGCCCGCCCTTCCCAGATTTACACGCTGCACGGCCCGCCCGAGTTTTCGGCCCATTTACGCGCGCTCGGCTTTCGTGCCGAACACCTCGTCCCCCGATCGCAGATGCAGTTGTGGGAGGATTAGACGAATAGGGTCAAGGGTCCAGTAGCCAGGGTCAAGAAACAACCGTCATGTTTTTCCTGAACCCCGGCCCCTTGACCCCGGACCCTGGCCCCTGGACTTATTATGTGGGAATCAACTGCAGCGCGATCTTTCTCTCCCTCGGACCGTCGAACTCCGCCAGAAAGAGATCCTGCCAGGTCCCGCGCAACAATCGCCCGTGTTGGATCGGAAGTGTCTTGGATGGACCGATGAGCCCCGCCTTGATGTGGGCGTGGCCGTTGCCATCGGGATGGGCGTACTCCCCGTCGGCCGGGACCAGCCGGCTGAGCGCACGGAGCAGATCGTCCAGCAATCCGGGTTCCGCCTCATTCACCCAAATCGCGGCCGTCGTGTGGAGGACGGTCAGATGACACAGCCCCGTGTGAATACCGGAGGCCTGGATTTCTCGGTCAATCTGCGCGGTCAATTCGATCAGTTCTTCCCGTTGCGTGGTTTTGACCGAAAATTCGCGCAGCACCGTCTTAGTAACCATCGGCAAACTCCACATAGAGCGCTGTCTCTTTGATCACGACCGGATAGGTCTTCACCGTGAACGCCGGGTAATTCGGCGATTGTCCGGTGGTGACATCGAACTTCCAACCATGCCGGGGACAGGTGACCACCGTGCCCTCGAGCGGGCCGGTCGCCACCGGCCCCCCTTCATGGGGACAACGATTGCGAATGGCATAAAAGCGGCCGTCGATATTGAAGACGGCCAAACTCATGCCGGCCATGGAGAGCAGCTTGACCTCACCGGGCGGAAGATCGGTCATATCGGCAACTTTGAATTGGGGCATTTATCCCGAGGCCTTAGACGAGGGATCGCGGATTTTATCAAAAATCATTGGTCTTCGCTCTGCTCAGACCATTTTTCATGGCGACACGGCCATGAAAAATGCCGAAGGGGGGATTTGAACCCCCACGGGCTCACGCCCACAACGCCCTGAACGTTGCGTGTCTGCCGTTTCACCACTTCGGCTTAAATCTTTACAAAAAATGTGTTTCGTATCGTATCAAAGGAAGATATGCGAGTCAATGAACCAAAGTAACACGCTGTTCTCCAACAGCCGAGGCTGACAGCACCACACTCCTCCACAACCGTTATCGCATCGGTGTGCTATGATCGCTTCGCCACCATGTTGAAACGCACACTGCTCGCCCTGAGCGACGCCGCCTGGGCCCGATGGCTGGCCACCCACGTCCCCCTCGCCCGGCAGATGGCGCGTCGGTTTGTCGCCGGCGAAACGATCGACGACGCGATCACCGCCATCCGCGCGCTCAACCGGGACAAGATCACCGCGACCATCGATCACCTCGGCGAGCATGTGGCCACATCAGCCGACGCGGCCCGGGAAGCGGAGCACTATCTGACCATCCTCGATCGAATCGCCACCGGAGGCATCGAGGCCAATATCTCACTGAAACTCAGCCAGCTTGGACTCGATCTGGATGAATCGACCTGCCTGAACCAGATGCGCCGGATCCTGGCGCGGGCGAGCGAACACCGCATCTTTGTTCGTCTCGACATGGAACGCAGCCGCGACACGGACCGCACGCTCGCCGTCTGCCGAACGCTCAACCGAGAATTCGGACCGGACCGCGTGGGGGTCGTGATCCAGGCCTATCTATACCGCAGCGATGAGGACCTCCGCATCCTGATCGCCGAGCGGATCCGGGTGCGACTCTGCAAGGGCGCCTATCACGAACCGCCCGACCGGGCCTATCCCGACAAGCGCGATGTGGACCAACATTACGCGCGGCTCGCCCGCCGGCTGCTCGACAGCGCGGCAACGGATGGACTCTACCCCGCCATCGCGACACACGATGAACCGATGATCGCGGCGACGCAAACCTACGCCGCTCAACTCACACTGCCGTCCGACCGATATGAATTTCAGATGCTCTACGGGATCCGACGACACTTGCAGAAACGGCTGGTGGCCGACGGCTATCGCGTGCGGGTCTACGTCCCGTTTGGAACCGAGTGGTATCCCTATCTCATGCGGCGGCTGGCCGAGCGGCCGGCCAATGCCTGGTTCTTTCTCTTACACCTGTTCAGATGGTAGCAACACCGGAGAATCCGAAACCCCATTGGCCCGAAGTGCCGCTTGATAGACGACCAGTTTCTGCGTCGGTCGATAGCCCTCCTTGACTCGTCGCAGCGCAGGCAACCCGCTATCGTCCATGGCATTGATCACCGACACGTTGGTGAATTCCCGGCACCACTCACGAGACAACCACGGGCCAAGACCGGGATCATCGGGATCGGCGACCTCCAGCAGTACCACCATCGTCCGGTCATCAAGCGGCGCCCCGACCGTGTAGGCCCTGATCTCACCCTGCACACGGACCACCCGCGCCGTCAGTCCCCA
>JBGPUQ010000186.1:0-2777 GCA_041491185.1 Nitrospiria bacterium
CACCTACGGCCTTTCCAAGAAGACCACGGTCGAGGGCATTCTCAAAGTGGGGGCGAAGGCGGAGGTGACGTCGGTCGGCCGGTGGGCACAGCAGATTACGGTGCAGCCGCTGACTGATTTGTTGATTCACAAGTAATACCCCGCGGAAGACGAGGCGGTGGTGCATGGCCACGGCGATCGCCGTGGCCATGCACCTTGACGCAACAACATAAATGTTGTAAGCTGTTTTAGAACGAGGGGGCGCCATCTATACCGTTGAGTTTTACCAAACACGGCAGGGAGAGAGCCCGGTTGATGAATTTCTCGATGGTCTTCCTGAAAAGCTCAGAGGGAAGATCGAAAAATGGCTGGAGTTACTGGAGGAAAAGGGGCCGGATCTCCCCAGGCCCTATGCCGATATTCTACGCGGCAAGATCCGGGAGCTTCGAGTGTCATTCGGCCACCATGAATGCCGGTTGCTCTATTTTATTCAGGGGGAAACGATTGTGATTGCCAGCGGTTTTCTGAAGAAGACGCAGAAGGTTCCACCGGATGCGATCGACCGGGCGGAGCGGTGCCGCACGGACTGGCTCTCTCGATCTGGAAGAGGAGGATGACGGCTCATGAAACGAAGATTGTTCCGAGATCGTCTGAAAGAAGACCTCAAGAATCCCGATTTTAAGCAGGCCTACGACGCCGAAGATCTTCCGGCCCGGCTGGCCCTGCGAATCGCGGAACTCCGACGACAGGAAGGGCTCTCTCAGGCCGATTTGGCCAGGCGTTTGGGAGCCAAACAACAACTCATTGCGCGCATCGAAAGCCTGGATCATACGAATATGACCCTCACAACACTGCAAAAGATTGCCGCAGCGCTTCACAGACGTTTGGTGGTCGATCTCCGTTGACAGAAGATCGCGTTGCGCGTTTTTTGAAATTCCGGGGATCCCATTCGTCATTCCCAGAGGGTCCGGTTCGTGCCCCGTTCGCGCATACCTTTACTGCCCGGCCTCATTTATCGTAACATGATGGGCACGATCACGTGCCTGCGAGGCCGATTCCCATGTTGAGATTCCACCATTTTATCCGCCGGATGGACCTGACGGTCAAGCTCCTGGCCATGATGTTGGTGCTGTCACTCCTTTCGTTGGGCGCGCTCTATGTGATCTGGATGTACAGCGAGCAGGCGCTGATTAAAGAGGTGGAGGACAATGTCTCGGAACTGTCGAAGGCGATCCAGATCAGCGTCGAGGAGCTGACCAGCACGGAGGGGACCGACGAAGCGAGACTGCGGGATTACGTCACGCGCCTGAAAAAGAAGGGTGTGAAGGAGATCTCGATCGTCAGTAATGAAGAGGAAGTGATTGCGAGTTCCAACCCGCAGCGGGTCGGCGCGCGGCTCGATCCGAAGCAAAAGGATCTGTTAATCACCGCCCGCTTCGGCGCGGAGGCCGCCTCGGTGGTTCCGCACCGCCTCTATAATCTGCTCGTCCCGGTGGTGGTCGATCAGCAGCAACAGGGGTATGTCCATGTGATTCTGGTGCTGGACGACTACGATTGGTTGCTTCGGGTCAACAACCTCAAGCGATTGGCGGCCATGGGGGCGATTTTTGCGTTTGGCACGCTGGCCGCGGTGGTGCTGGCCCGTCGGTATACCCGGCCCATTTACCAGGTGGTGGATGCGGCGAAGGAGGTGGCGTCCGGCCGTCTGGTGGAGATGGCGGTGCCCAATGCCGGCGGCGAGATCGGCGATCTGGTTCAGAGTTTCAATGAGATGGTCGCGAAGCTGCGGCAAAATAAAGAGCTGGAGGAGCGGCTGGCGCGGGCCGAGCGCTTCTCGGCGATGGGGCACCTGGCGGCCGGCATCGCGCATGAGATCCGAAATCCGTTGAATATGATCAGCCTGGGAATCGATCATCTGAAGCATGAAATCGCGTCATTCAATGGTGTGGGCAATGGTGCGGAGGCCGGCGGCGGCCCGGGCAACAGCGCCGCGCTGCACTCGCTGATGGGGACGATGAAAGACGAGATCCTCCGGCTCAATCAGATGGTCGAAAATTTTCTTCAATACGGGAAGACGATCTCCGTGACGCTTCGCGAGCAGCCGCTGGCGCCGTTGTTATTGGATGTGATCCGCCTGGCCGAGCAGAAGGCCCGGGAGCAGGGAATTACGTGCGAGGCGCGACTCCCCGCGGAGCTTCCCGCGGTCCGGATCGACGAGGCGCAGATGAAGAGCTGCGTGATGAATGTGATGCTCAACGCGATTCAGGCGATGCCGGATGGAGGGCTCTTGTCCGTCGATGTCACCATCGATTCTCCCCATCCGCCGGCGGCGGAGCCGGCGACCGAATGGTTGGAGATCCGGGTGCGGGACACCGGCCACGGCATTCCGCCGGAGGCGGTCGGTCAGGTGTGCGAGCCCTATTTTTCCACGAAACCGCTGGGGATCGGGCTGGGGCTGGCGCTGACCAAGCGGATCATCGAAGAGCATGGAGGACGGCTGCTGATCGAGAGTCAAATCGGGCAAGGGACCGTGGTGACGCTGCGATTGCCGCTGTCCGCCAGTCCCCCGCCTGTCCCTGCCCGTCCGGCAGGCGGGCGGCAGGCAGGGGTCGGTCGGCCCGCCGGGAGCACGGTATGAGTCGAAAAGGGTCCATCCTTGTGGTCGATGACGAACGGGGCCAGCGTGAAGTGTTGACGATGATTTTGCGTACGGCCGGCTATGAGGTGGAGTCGGCGGCCACGGCCAAATCGGCCATGGCCGCGGCGGCGAAGCGGCCGGTCGATCTGGTGCTGACCGA
>JBGPUQ010000187.1:0-2757 GCA_041491185.1 Nitrospiria bacterium
AGCTTTCCAGCGTCGATCGTTCCTCAGGCGACAGCCTAATCCGCTCCGCGATTCTCATGGACCTCAGTGTACACGCTCTCGGCATATAAATAAAGAGACTTATGAATCACTACACTAGGGTAGCTAGCAAGCATGGGTGCTGTTGCACTCCCTAGCCACCCAGCGACCTTACTACCTAGCTACCTTCTTCACCCCTTACCTTGACAACCCGATCGAGGCTTTGTGAGAATGTTCCCATCATGAAAATCGGTGTGCTCCTCTGCAGCAGTCCGGAATCGGAAGATGGATTTACCGTCGGGCAATTGGCCGGCGGGCTGCTGTCGGCCGGCCACGAGGTCTCGCTCTTTTTGATGGATGACGGGGTCTATCACGCGGCCGCGTCGTCCGTTCAGACCGGGGGAATCGGCTACTCGAGCCTGGGGTTGCCCCGCCTGATCGAACAGGGCGCTCGGGTGTCGTTGTGCGCCGTGACGGCCAAGGCCCGGGGGCTGGGTGAGGCGCAGCTGCTGCCAAAGGTGGCGCTCTCCAGCCAGTATGAGCTCTCCCATCTGGTGAAGGATGCCGATCGATTCCTGGCGTTCGGATAGGATATGAAACGAGTCGTGATCGTGCTGCGTCGCGCGGCGCTCGATACTGTCACGACCGCCGAAGCGCTGCGGGTGGCGCTGGGGATGACGCTGGCCGACCATCAGGTGACCGTGCTCTATATCGATGGCGGGGCGGGCGCGGCGGCGTTTTTGCAACCGGCGGCGGCCGGATCGGCGGCGGTTGCGGAATCACTGGAACTGTTTGGCCCGTGTCATGTTCGCGAAGTGGCGGAGGAGTCGTCGCTCACGCGTGCCAGGGTGGCGGCGGTTCGCCCGGGGGTCGAGGTGATCGACCGGGCGGCGGCGCTTGCGTTGGTTGGTCAGGCCGATGCCGTGCTGTCGTTCTGAGGCGGGATGATGCCGACTCTTCATGTGATCCGCCGGGCCGATGATCTGCTGGCGGTTGACGCCGCCGGTCACGGCGATCCCCGGGGAACCATTGTGTTGGTCCATGACGGGGTGCGGGCGGCGGTGCCCGAGTCGTCATCCGGCCGATGTCCGGTCTACGCGGCGGCGCATGATGTGCAGGCCCGTGGCGTGAAGACCGACTACCCGTTGGTCACCACCGCGGAGATCTGCCGGTTGATTGTCGAGCATGAACGGGTCATTGTATGGTAACGAGGTATGGTAACGAGGGTATGGTAACGAGGTGTCTGGTGGGACGGCGGGAGCTAGTGTAGTGTCTCATAAGTCTCTTTACATTTGTCATCCCCGCGGAAGCGGGGATCCAGGCATCAACTGTGCTGGATTCCCGATAAAACCATTCGGGAATGACGATCCAAATGTAAAGAAGTGTTGGGGACACTACACTAGCGGCATGAAGGGAGTCTGAAGCATGAGCGTGCAATTTCAAATTGATCAGCGGCTGGACTGCAAGGGGTTAAATTGTCCGCTGCCGATCCTGAAGACGAAAAAAACGTTGGACGGGATGACGGCGGGGCAGGTGTTGGAGATGACCTCGACCGATCCCGGTTCCAGGCCCGACATGGAGGCCTTCTCCCGACGGACCGGCCACGAGCTGCTGGAGACGAAGGAAGCGGACGGGCTCTTCACATTTTACATCCGGAAAATTGTCGTCAAGTGAGAAGGGGTCTGTGATGGCGATTCTTGATAAAGAACTCAATGAGCTGATCGACGCGAAGGTCAACGAGATCGTGGAGCGGCGGCTCGAAGCGCTGGTGGAGCTGCGATTGGCCTCGCTCACGAAGAAAGAAACCAGGCGCAAACGGATGGCCATCGCCGTGGTGTCGCGGGGGACGATCGATGCCGCCTATGCCGCCCTGATCCTGGCCACCACGGGGGCGGCGCTGGAGATGGAGGTCGGGGTCTATTTCTCCTTCTTTGGCCTCAATATTTTGAAGAAGTGTAATCAGGATGCGCTGAAGGTCATTCCACTGGGTAATCCGGCCATGCCGGTCAACATGCCAAATATTGTGAGCGTGCTGCCGGGCATGACGGCGCTGGCGACGATGATGATGAAGCGGACGATCAAGGAGAAGAAAATCGCCACCATTCCGGAGTTGATGGAGGCGGCGCTGGAGAGCGGCGTCAAACTCTGGCCCTGCCAGATGGCGATGGAGATGTTCGACATCAAAAAGGAAGAGTTGATCGACGGCCTGCCGGCGCCGGTCGGCGCGGCGACCTTTTTGGAATTTGCCGGCGACGCCGACATTACGCTGTTTATTTAATGGCCCGCGCGATTGCGACCGATCTTGAGCACGACCGGCTCGAGTTGCTGGCGCTCTTGGCCAACCGCTCCTTCGCCCATCGGCCGGAGCGTCCCTTCCAGCTCTCCTCGGGCCGCACGAGCCCTTATTACCTCGACGGCAAGAAGACCACGCTCGATCCTCGTGGCGCAGTCCTGATCGGTCGATTGCTCTTTGAGCGATTGCGCGGGCACGGCATCGCCGGCGTTGGCGGGTTGACGTTGGGGGCCGACCCGGTCGCATTGGCCGTCGCGATGACGAGCGGGATGGCCGGGGAGCCGATCCGCGCGTTTATTGTCCGCAAAGAGCCGAAGGGGCATGGAACGGAACACTGGATCGAGGGCGGGCTTGAACCGGGATCTCGCGTGGCGGTGGTTGAGGATGTGGTCACCTCGGGCCGATCGATCTGTCTGGCCATCGATCGGGTCAAGGCCGCGGGCCACGAGATCGTCGCGGTCCTGGCC
>JBGPUQ010000188.1:0-2721 GCA_041491185.1 Nitrospiria bacterium
CGATCCGGCAGGAGCAGCGCAATCGTGCCGTGATGGAATCCCAGCTTTTCTTCAATGAAGCTGAGCGTCTCATGCGCGACATCCTGAACTCGACGGCCTGACGTCAACTCGTTGAACTCCGCGAGCAACTGGACGGTGCGGTGACTTCTCTGACGTTGCTCCGCCGCCTGTTTTTGCTCCGTGACATCGCGCACGATGGCCAGCACTTCATCCGGACCGCTGACGACGAGTCGCGCCTCATATTCCCGCACGTCGCCGTCCAGCAGCAGTTGATACTCGATCTGCTGCATCTCACCGGTGGCAATGGCCCGCTCGATCGCCTCCATCGATGACAGGACGATGTCCGGCGGCATGAGGTCCTGCACCGTCTTACCCAAGAATTGGCGAGGCGATAAGAACGGTTTCAATCCCTTTGCCGCATTGAAATCGAGATAGGTGCCGTCCCGTCGGATGCGGAACAGCAAGTCCGGGATTGCTTCCGCCATCGCTTGTTTCGTGGCTTCGCTGTCACAAAGCGCACGCTCCGCCTCTTGGCGTTCAGTCATCGTCCGCAGGAGATCGGCGTGCCATCGCAACCGATAACGCAAGACCAACAGCCAGGCGAGGAGAAATACGACGAACACCATGGCGGCGCCGCCGACGAACAGAAATTTTGTTCTCTTCTCGTCCTGCAGCGTGGCGTCTAATTCACTCTCGATCTTCGTCATCGCGTGCTCGATCCCCTCGCGGTATACTTTCTTCTGCGTTTGATACTCCCCGCCAAATAAGATCGTCCGGGCTTCATCGAGACGACCGCTTCGAACCAGTGCAAACGCCCGGTGCTCCATCTCGACCAATTTCGTGTTTGCAAGATCTGTCTGGCGCACCGCCGCGACCTGGTCTGAACGAGGAACCAATGTCAGCGCTTCCTTGATCGCGGCATCCAGTTGGGGCTCGAATCGGCGGTACCGCTCTTCCCATCCGGGATCGCCTGTCGCGGCCGCCATGTTGGCCGACATGGTCAAGACCTCGTCGAGATGAATCACCATTCCCCGCAATTGTTCCATGCGCATGGCCCGCCCCTCGGCCACCTCGGGGAGTTCGAATGACTGATAGGCGGTGATCCCGATCCAGACGGCAAGGCCTCCCGTCACAATACACGCGATGGTGAAAGAGACCCATGGAACCCGCGTGGGTATTCCCTGAGGGTCGGTCATGGCCTTCGTCATGAGATCATCGAGAAACAGCGGTTGGACGAATGGGAACGGGGATGCCGAGAAACACCCAAAACACCTACCTCCCCTTCTGCTGGACAACTGTGAAAATTGTAGCCGAATGCCGGGGAAAAGGCAATTTTACGACGACAAAACCGTCAGAATCGGCCGGATCCATTGGCCGACGCTGAACGCTGAACTAACGTACCGAAACGCGATGGAGCTGTAAGATGGCCGCCTGCGTGTAGTCGATCAGAGGCGCCGGATAGAGGCCGGCCGCCAGCGTCGCGACCAGGATCACCGCAAGCGCCGTCACCGCCGCCGGCGACCAGGCCAATTCAATCGGCCGGACCGGCTCGCGCATATAGATGACCATCACCACCCGGAGATAGTAATAGGCGGAAACGGCGGAGAGCAGCACGCCCGTCACGGCCAGCCACACAAACCCGGCATCGACCGCCGCCATGAACAGATACAACTTGGCGATGAACCCCGCGGTCGGCGGAATACCCGTGAGCGAAAACATGAAGACCAGCATGGCAAAGGCGGCCACCGGATGTTGTTTGGCCAGCCCGGCCAGATCCTCGATCTCTTCCCCCATGACCCCGGCCCGGCGCATCAGGATCACGATCCCGAAGGCCCCGAGATTCATCACCGTGTAAATCGCCAGATAGAGCATGAGGCTCATGATCCCCAACTCGTTGCCGACCACGAGGCCGATCAACGCATAGCCCGCGTGGGCGATGCTTGAATAGGCGAGCATCCGCTTGATGTTGTGCTGGACGATGGCCGCCAACGTGCCGACCAGCATGGTGGCCACGGAGAGGACGATCAGCACCACGGTCCAGTTCGGTTTGACGCTGCCAAATACATCAAGAAACACTCGAAGAAAGACCGCGAAACTTGCCGCTTTCGTGGCGACCGACATATAGGCCGTCACGGGGGTCGGCGCGCCCTCATAGACATCGGGCGTCCACATATGGAACGGCACGACCGAGACCTTGAACCCAAACCCGACGACCAGGAAGATCATCGCCACCGGAAGGATGGGATTCCCGGCCGCCGGTCCCGCCAGCGCGTCGGCGGCCAGGCGCAGCTGCGTGGTCCCCGTCACCCCATAGAGTAGCGACATCCCATAGAGGAAGATGGCGGACGACAGCGACCCGAGCACAAAATATTTTGCCGACGCCTCGATCGACCTCGGCTCACGGCGGTTGAGTCCCGCCAGAATGTAGAGAGAGACCGCGGTAAGTTCCAACCCCAAGAAAATCGTGATGAGATCACCACCGGACACCATCACCATCAACCCGCAGGTGGAGAAGAAGAGAAAGACATAATATTCCCCGACATGGATCCGCTCGATCTCCAGGTAGGAGATCGACAGGAGGATCGTGAGCCCTGTGGCCAGATAGAGCAACAACTTAAAATAGGTCGAGAACGGATCGAGCAAAAACAATCCGCTCAGGACTTCAACATTTGCCGATGACAATCCGAGACTGGCCGCACCGGCCAGTCCGAGCAAACCCAG
>JBGPUQ010000189.1:0-2714 GCA_041491185.1 Nitrospiria bacterium
GAACCGATCGATGAGGCCTGGTTCTCGGCGAAGATCCGGCAGGCGCTGGCGCTGCGCGCGCAGCTCCGGTCCGATCGTTCGGTGTGCCGGCTGGTCTTCAGCGAAGGCGACGGGTTGCCGGGCTTGATCGTCGATTGCTACGGCGACGTGCTGGTGGTGCAGGCGCTCACGGCAGGGATTGACCGGTTGCTCCCGATCATTGTGTCGGTCCTGACGACCGAGTGTCGGCCGACGGCGATTCTGGCTCGGCATGACCTGGGTTCACGCAAGCTGGAAGGGTTGCCGCAGGAGAAACAGTGGCTGCATGGTTCGTGGGAGGGACCGGTCCCGATCCGGTGGCAAGGGTTCGATCTGCTCGTCGATTGCTTGAACGGTCAGAAGACGGGGCTCTATCTTGATCAGGCCGATAACTATGGGTTGGTGCACGGCCTGGTCCCCGGCGGGAGGGTATTCGATGGTTTCTGCTATACGGGAGTCTGGAGTTTGCATGCCGCGCGTGCAGGCGCGGCCGACGTCGTGGGTGTCGATCTGTCGGCGCCGGCCATTGCCACGGCCCAGGCGCACGCGGCCGCCAATGGATTGGCCGAGCGGTGCCGATTTGTTGTCGGGAATGTGTTTGACGAGCTCAAGCGCCGCAGCGATGCCGGCGAGCGCTTCGATCTGGTGATCCTGGACCCGCCGTCATTCGTCAAGAGCCGGGCCAAGATCGCGGATGCGATCCGGGGCTACAAAGAGATCAGCCTGCGGGCCATGACGTTGCTGCGGCCAGGCGGGTTTCTCCTGATCGCGTCCTGTTCGTATCATCTTCGGCCGGATCAATTCCGGCAGCTTCTGGTGGACGCCGCGACGGATGTGCGGCGCACGGCGCGGCTGATTGCATGGAGAGGTCAGGCGATCGACCACCCGGCGCTGCTGGCGGTGGAGGAGTCGGACTATTTAAAATGTGCGCTGTTACAGGTGACCTGAGGCGGCAGGCTGCCCGCCACGTCGAGAAACGCGTCCACGACGGTGGGGTCGAATTGCGAGCCGGCGCAGCGGCGCAGCTCCCGCAGGGCAAAGGCGTGGCCCGGCGCTTTGCGATAGATCCGATCCGCGGCCATCGCGTCGTAGGCATCGACGACGGCGATGATCCGGGCGCCCAGCGGAATCGCAGTGCCGACGAGCCCGTGAGGGTAGCCGCGGCCGTCCCACCGCTCGTGATCGTGGAGGATCAATGGGAGGACCGGTTCGAGAAACGAAATATGGCCGATGATCTCCGCTCCGATGCGCGGATGGCGTTTCATAATCGTGTATTCCTCTTCGGTCAGTCTGTCCGGTTTATTTAAAATCTGTTCCGGGATGCCGATCTTGCCGATGTCATGCAGGATTGCGGCATAGCGGAGGTGGAGCCGTTCACGGGCCGACAGTCCCAGCGCATGGCCGACGAGGTCGGCATGGACGACCGTCCGGTCGCTGTGGGTTCTCGTATAGAAATCTTTGCTTTCCAGCGCGCCTGCCAGCGCTTTGATCGTCTCGAAGTTGGCTGTTTCCAGCTCGGTCATCGTGAGCGTGACCTGGGTGAAGAGGCGGACATTGTCAATCAGAATGGCCGCCTGACGGCAGAGGACCGAGGCCAGCTCAAGATCGCCTTGCGTGAACGAGGCGCGGGCGCTCTTCTTCCCGATGTTCAAGACGCCGATCACCTTCTCCTTGCGGATCAACGGCACGCAGAGCGACGCGGTCAGCTCCGTCCGGAACATCATGGCTCGCAGCGCGTCATGGGTGGAGACGCCGGGAATCAGGATCAGCGGTTCTTTCATGGCGGTGACCCAGCCGGCGATCCCTTCCCCGGGCCGGATCGTCGTCCCGGTGACGATCTCCAGCGGCAGGCCGATGGCCGCCTCGATGGTCAGCGCGTCGGTCTCTTCGTCGACGACCATGAGCGAGACGACGTCGGCATGACTCTGGTCCTTGGCCATCTGCACGATTTGCTGAAGGGTCGACGGAAGATTGATCTCGGCCAGAAAGCCTTCGCTGAGCTCGAAGAACGGGGAGAGGACGTTGAGGCGGATGCGTTCCTTCAACCGATGGTTCTCCGCGAGGATCTGCTCGGCCGCGTGAAGCAGCTGGTCGGCCGTGAATGGTTTGAGCAGATAATTTTTGACGCCGAGCTGGAGCGCGCGGAGCAGGAGCGGTTGGTCCTGGTGGCCGGAAATAATGATGGGCAGGAGCTGGGGCTGGAGCTCCCGTAACTCTTCGATCAGATCAAGCCCGTCGCCGTCGGGCAGGGTCAAATCGACGAAGCAGAGATCGACGGGATGTTCCCGACACAGTCGAGCCGCCTCGGCGCAGTCTGGGGCCTGGAGAATGTGATCGTACGCCCGGCCCAGGATGGCGCGGCAGAAGGTCCGGACGCCGGTGTTGTCATCAACGATCAGGATCGTGGTCGGTGTGTTGAATGAGGTCATGGTCTGTATTTCACAGTCGCAAAGGAAGGCCCATCCACCAGAGACTGACGGATGGGCCTTCCGCGATATCCACTTCGGCGGCCCCTCAATCCCGCGAGGGCGGAGCGGGATAGGTGGCTCTGCGTCCCCACCTTACAGTGGGTTTGCTCTTTCGGTGGATCGTCTTGTACACCGGTCCGACATCTGGACCGTCGGACGGGTTGTTAACCACCATGTGCAGAGGCTAACCACACACAGTTAAATAATGAAGCAAGGTATATGCCAGTC